>AP019755.1:1800000-2100000 GCA_006742785.1 Nitrosomonas stercoris
AGCATGGTCGCACAGCTGCGTCATACGCTGGAAAATTGCGATCGTGCAGCCAGCTTATGTTGGTACGGAGATCATGTACCAATTATGCCTACTGTATATGACATTTTTGGCGCTCCTGAAGGAGAAGTGGATTACGTTTGCTGGAGCAATCAGCATAAGCCAGCTATTCCTTCTGATTATCACAATTTGCGCATTGAAACATTAGCCAACAAATGGCTGACAGCTATTTTCCCTGAACTGAACTGGAGGAATACAAATATATAATTCTTGGCGAGTAGCCTAGATAATATAGTCAAGAGATTGGAAATATGAGATCCTTTCAGGAAATTAAATGAAAGGGGTTCTCATGACACAATCACATCGCAGGCATGATATTTCAGATCAGGTATGGTTACTGCTAAAGGATCATTTACCGGGACGAGAAGGAGCTTGGGGAGGAGTAGCTACCGATAATCGTCAGTTTATCAACGCTGTTTTCTGGATTATCCGAACAGGCGCGCCATGGAGAGATTTACCGCCGGACTACGGCGGCTGGAGCAATACCCACCGTCGTTTTATTCGCTGGCGTGATAAAGGTATCTGGGAAAAGCTGCTGGAAATCCTGATTGATGATCCGGATTATGAGTGGCTGATGATTGATGCCAGCCATTGCAAGGTTCATCCACATGCCAGCGGAGCCAAAGGTGGTAACCAGACTATAAGTCAGACAAAAGGGGGCTCAACACCAAGATACACCTGGCCGTGGATGCGCATGGTATGCCGGTCAGAATCCTTGTTACACAAGGTACCACTGCTGATTGCACGCAGGCTGGCCACCTGATCGCAGGAATGGATGCACATTATCTGTTGGCAGATCGTGGCTACGATAGTAATGCCATTATTGAACAGGCAGAAAAACAGGGAATGAAGGTGGTTATTCCTCCAAAGAAGAATCGAAAGACACAAAGATCTTATGATAAAGAATTGTATAAACTGAGACACCTGGTTGAAAATGCTTTTTTGCATCTCAAACGATGGCGTGGCATTGCTACAAAGTATGCTAAAAATACTTCTTCTTTCCTTGCTGCCGTACAAATTAGATGTATCGCCCTCGGGACAAATATCTCGTGACTACATTTCCTAAAAAAATACAATGGAATTCCAAAAGAATCATTCCCGCTATTCCTTAGAGCCCGTTTACGATCTCATCATTATTCCTTACGATACGTGGATGAAGAGAACAAAATATGCCGGTGATATTAGCAAAGAGAAGTTTGCCGAGATAGAGCCGCTATTGCGTAGCGTGAGGCGCAGCACCAAACCCACGACAATAGATTTGTATGAAGTATTTTGTGCTGTGCTGTATCTGCTGCGTACTGGTTGCCAGTGGAGATTTTTGCCCGGAGAGTTTCCCAAATGGCAGAGTGTATATGCCTATTGGCGCAAATGGAATGAGCCTGACCAGCACGGCGTGAGCGTGCTGGAGCAGGCATTAAAAAAATCAGGTTGGCGCGGCCCGAGAGAAACTGGGGCGCAACGCTTGCAGCACGTTCTTGATTGTGGACGCGCAAAGCGTGAAGAATACAGACACGGCTGACCAGAAAGGCTATGACGCCGGCAAGAAGGTGTCGGGCATCAAGCGCCATATCGCTGTTGATACCTTGGGGTTGCCGCACGCCATTGCAGTGACGACAGCGGAAGTGACTGACCGTAACGGTGCATTGCAGGCCTTGAAGCGTTGCAGATCGAGTTTGGGGCAAGTACAAGGTTTGCTGTGTGACGGTGGCTATACTGGAGCACCATTTGCCGAAAGTGTGCAAGAAATTCTGGGCAAACCTGTCACCGTGCAGATCGCCAAACGCAGCAAACTGCATACCTTCAAGGTTATGCCCAGGCGATGGATAGTGGAACGTAGTTTCGCCTGGCTGGAAAAGTGCCGAAGATTATGGAAAAACTGCGAACGTAAACTTGATACCAGCTTGCAGCTCATTCATTTGGCTTTCTTGGCACTATTACTCAGAAGATCGTAAACAGGTTCTTAAAGAATGCGAATTTAGTACTTATCTACTACGGTCCCTAAAAATTTTTACAATGCAGATCGATAAAAAGCGGGTGATGTAATTTTTTCAGTTGGCCGGCGTACCCCCAATTGCAGAGATATGTTGTTCCGGTCTGTTTTATGTGCCTACATCCGGTATTCCAGACCGGCAAAGAAGGAGCGGCCATCTCCGGGGAAAAATAAGGCCGAGTTTGCGCCACCAAATGCACCTACACCTGCGATATCGGTTACAGAAACAGTTGCTGCATATTTCTGGTTGGTCAGATTACGGCCTTCGACAAACCAGGAGAAGCCGGCTTTGTTGCGCTTGCCCAGTTTGAATCCGAGTAGTGCATAGGTATCAACAGACAGTGTGTTGGCATGATCCACGTAATACTTCTCAGGCGTCCATTCCACATTCGGGCCGGCATAATAACCTGCCGGGTGACGATAGAGCAGTTCTGCCTTATAGAAATGGTGCGGAATACCGGCTAGTTGGTTATTGCCAAAAACCGGATCACCATCAAATTTGAAATCACTGAATGTATACATCTGGCGCAGATAAAGCATTTTTGCCAATTCCATATTCAGGCCCAACTCTACTCCCTGATGCACGGTCTTATCGGCATTGACCATGCCAATCGGAAAACGGGTAACGAGATCTACTCGGGCAAGCAGCTCGTTGCGTATATGGGAGCGATAGAATGCAATATCCCATTCGATCATGCCAAAACAGCCTCGGCTACCAAATTCGAAAGTCAGCGCACGCTGAGCGCTAGCCAGTACCGGTACTGCCTCCCAGCTGACCAGCTCGGAAAAACTGGGGGGTTCGAAACTGGTGCTAACGTTGGTAAAGAGCTGAATATCCGGATTCAGATCATAGATGAGCCCTGCCTTGGGTACGGATTGCCGGATGATGCGGTTTCACCCTCGGGAGGTGCATTGGGACTGGGAGGAGGTTATTTTCTGGCGAATCGTACTACTGGAGCGAGTAATGCTTTTCTAAAGCAAGGTTATCTTAATTTTAAATTCAATAAGCTGGGGTTGCCTGGGGGAGCTATAAAAATTGGCCGTTTCGAACTGGCTGACGGAATGGAGTATCGGTCGGGTGTTGCAAAATTCGATGGGCTTAAAAAAGACGGATTGCAGAACGGATGGTGGGGGGATTTAATGCAATTTATGTTGGACGCACTTTCAATGGATTTTCAGCTGTATATGATCAGCCTGGGTTCAGTGTAACAGTGAGTGGGGTACGTCCAACCCAGGGCAATCTTACCGTTCAGGGGCAAAAGGAAATCAGCGGCATCGGTATAGTGTATGCAGTACTGACCAGCAAGAAGGATAGTGTAGTGGCAGGTACCGAAGGACGCTTGTATTACTTGAATTACCGTGATCAGCGAGTATCACAGGTGGTTGATAATCGTCCACTGTCGGCAAGACTGCAGCTGAGTGATGAAAAACTTAATATCCATACTATTGGCGCACATTTATTATCGCTGTAGTCATTTGGTTCTGGTAGTTTCGATGTTTTACTGATGAGCGCCTACCAGTTCGGTCGCTGGACCAATTTATCTCACCGAGCCTGGGCACTGGATGCAGAAATTGGCTATCAATGGAACAAACTGCTGTTCAGACCCTGGATACGTATCGTTTATTACCGCAGTTCCGGTGATGATGACATGATAGGCATTTTCTCGGTGGCACCCAGCGGGCGCCTGTATGCTAAATTCCCGTTTTACAACCAGATGAATATTCAGGACATTTTTCTTGAGTTTATTGTATTTCCCACTTTACTCTTCGGGAGGGAACAGCAACTGGTCTGTTTCCCCAGGAGGTTCCTGGATGGGCGGTTTCTGGGCAGCGTGCTGGTGGTTGCGGGCAAAAATTACCGGATCAGCCGAAGATCAGCAAGAGCCAGCGTGATTTGTCGGAAGCTGGCTGGGAAGTTAACGCTGGATTCAGGGTATCGCAGCATGATTTTCTGGTATGGCGCGGCATTAGAGCGTTTTTCTTTTAATTAGAATCACTGGAATTCCCCTGTACGTTAAAATAAGAAAGGATAGGAGGTGAGAGATGCCGAAAGCTTATTCAGAGGATTTGCGCTGGCGGGTAGTGGCGGACACAGAAAAGGATCTGAGTATCAGGGCCGTGGCCGATAAATATTCAGTCAGCCCCTCATTTGTATCGAAGATAACCTGCCTGTGGAGACGGGAAGGGAGCGTTTCCCCGCGCAAGATTGGAGGTTACCGGCGTCATGCGTTGAGCGCCCATGCTGCAGAGGTCAAGGGCAAGCTTCTGGAGGATAAGGACATAACGCTTGCGCAGCTGCGCGATTGGATTGAAGAGACTTTGGGGGTTCGTGTCCACGTTTCCTCGGTTGACCGATTTATCCGCTCGCTGGGATACAGTTATAAAAAAAACACTGAAGGCCAGCGAACAAGAGCGTGCTGACGTGGCGGCGGCAAGGCTCATTTGGCGAGACTGGCAAAAGACCTGCGATCCCGCTCGCCTGATCTTTCTCGATGAAACGGGAGCAAGCACGGACATGACGAGGCAGTATGGCCGCTGTCCTGTGGGAGAGCGATGCTATGACCATGCTCCCGGCAGTCACAAAACCATGACTTTCGTTGCCGGATTGCATCTTAACGGTTTGCTTGCGCCGTGGTGTCTGGATGCGCCCATGAATGGCGCAGCTTTCCTGGTTTATGTGGAAACCCAGCTCTGCCCTGCACTCAAGCCAGGTGATATCGTCATCTGCGACAACCTGAGCAGCCACAAGGTTGCCGGTGTCCGGGAGATGATCAAGGACAAAGGTGCAGAAATCCTTTATCTACCGCCTTATTCTCCCGACCTCAACCCCATTGAACAGGTCTTCTCCAAAATCAAAACCCTCCTGCGTAAAGCCGCCGAACGATCCTTTGATGCTCTCTGGACCGCTATCGGCAGCATCATTGAAACCATCCGGCCCCAGCTGCTCACGCAGCATATCAGGATAGATCGTTTGGTCTGTTTCCTGGATGTTGTTATCGTACCAGGCAAAACATCGAGGAGATGGTCGAATCAGTATGGGGAAATTTCTTTCTGATGGCAGTGCTTGCGGTGCTGGCAGGTCTTATCGACCCCTGTGACTGTTGAAAATATCCATTATCAATCAAGGATTAAAAATGAAAATACAGAACTTTATCAATAGTTTTACCGGTTTTATGCAGTATGTTCGTTGTTTACTGGTTATGATGACGGCGCTGATATTGTCTCCTGTACAGGTTTGTGCACAGGAAACTGGATCTCCCTCTCTATTACTGCATGCAGCGCGGGTTTTCGATGGAAATGAAATGCATACTGATCTGTCGGTGCTGATGAAAAACGGAAAAATTGTAAAAATTGCACCACGTAACTCGTTTGAAACAGGTAATGCATCGACTGATATCGATCTGGGTGATGCAACCTTATTACCAGGGATTATCGAATTACACGCACACTTGACCTTCCAGAAGGTACCGGAAGATATTGTGTTGAGGCATGGAGTGACTACGGTGCGGGATGTAGGAGGTCCTGTGCACCATCCTTATGGGGGAGATGGCAGTTTGCGTCTGCTCACTTCGGGGCAGATTATCACCGCGCCGCACGGATACCCGATTGTTACGATCGGCGCCAAGGATCTGGCGATTCCTGTTGCCAGCGAAGCAGAAGCACGGGATGCTGTACGTCATCTGATTGGTGAGGGAGCGGTAGTCATCAAGATTGCACTTGAGCCTGGCAAGGAAGCTGGTGCACCCTGGTCTTCCCACCATGGCCACGCACATCATGATACTGCGCATACCGTACCAGCCAATTCTCATCATCATGCACATGCCGTTTCACATGATCAGTCGGTGTGGCCTATGTTGCCGGAGCCCATTGTCAGGGCTATAGTTGATGAAGCCCACCGGCATCAGCGTAAGGTATCGGCTCATGTGGCGGAGCCATCGGGTGTACAGATAGCGTTGAATGCGGGAGTCGATGAATGGGCGCATATGCCTTGTGATCTGATTCCTGAGTCGTTGCTGAAACAAGCCAGAGCACAGAATGTCACGATCATCAGTACACTCGATACACTCTCAAAATGCAGCGGAATCGCGCGCAATGCAGCAGTATGGGCGAAACTTGGTGGGGAATTGCTGTATGGAGCGGAAATTGCTCACCCTGACATTCCCTGGGGAATCGATACGCAGGAGTTGATGTATCTGATGCATCTGGCAAAAATGAAGCTGCCGGATGTATTGCGGGCAGCCACAGCAAAATCCGGTCAGTATCTGGGTATTCCTCTGCTGGGAACAATACAACCTGGCGCCCCGGCTGATTTGATCGCAATTCGCGGCAACCCTGAGCAACAATTGAAACGACTGGAGTATCCCGATCTTGTGATTTCCGGTGGACGCATAGTCGTCAATTATTTCAGCTCATTCCCGTAACATGCTTGCGGATATGTATGTAGCTGTCATCTATACCAGATCCGATAGAGGAAGATCATCCCTTAATACTGACTGACTTATAGATCGAGATGGCAGCTGATAATACGACTGCTTGTTTTCCTTCAATCAGAACAGATTATTTTTCCTCATCAAAACAGTTTTCCTGAATTCCGTTTTTTTGGGATAGGAGAAAGACTGTCGGAGGATTTTACGATCTATAAATGCAGGTTACACCGTAACCCAGGCTCCTTCTCGTCCCGGTAAATGATCCTTTAGCAGAGTGCCCAACCTGATCTGAAATATCATGTCTGCGATGTGATTGTGTCATGAGAGCCCCCTTTCATTTAATTTCCTGCAAGGATCTCATATTCTTAATCTCTTGACTACATTATCTAGTTTTAATATTCCAAAAGTAATTAATCTTCCGTTTGAGGCTGTTTCTTGGCGCGTGGGTGTGCTTGATCGTAAATTTTAGCCAGGTGTTGGAAATCCAGATGAGTATAAACTTGTGTGCTGCGAATGCTGCTATGGCCAAGCATTTCCTGAACAGCGCGTAGATCGCCGCTGGATTGCAGTAGATGGGAAGCAAATGAATGCCGCAGGGCATGCGGATGTACTCGGTCATTCAGCTGTTGTAGCTGCGCACGTTGTTTAAGGCGATATGCAATAGTGCGTGGATGAATACGACGACCTCGCTGAGAAAGAAATAGTGCGGTTTCGCCAGGCGTGAGCCACGTATCTCGTAGTGGTAACCAGGCACGTAATGCCTGTAGCGCCAATGCACCTACTGGTACGATCCGGGTCTTATTGCCTTTGCCGGTGACGCGTACCGTCCCTTCATCAAAGTCGATATCAATTGGCTGAAGTTGTGCCAGTTCGCTGAGACGCAAGCCAGATGAATAAAATAGCTCGAACATAGCCAAATCACGTGTTGTTAGTGCGTCGTCAGGATTAAAGTTGAGGAGTTGTGCGGCTTCATCGGGCGAGAGAGCATGCGGCAATTTTTGTGGTGATTTGGGCACACGTACCCCCAAACAGGGGTTATTAGAATGATGGTAATGGCGGATGAGATAACGGTAGAATCCGCGCCAGGCAGATAATGTACGCGCTAAGCTTCGACCAGAAAGTCCTTTGCTATGCAGCCGCGCGATGAAATAGCGGATGTCATGTGATCGCAATTGAATCACTGCTACATCAGTAATTTCGTGGTTGCTTTCAGCTGTTTCAGATTGTTGCGCTGCGATACTGTGTATCAAAGTGAGCAAATCACGCTGATAGCTACGTTGCGTGTTGGCAGCCAGGCTACGTGTACTGGCCAGATAAGCCAAATATTTGCTCAGTAGCGGCGGGAGTGCTGGGTTAATTTGCTGATCAGATGGCAGATTCACAGGTAGCTGTTGCTGCAGGATTTTGTTGTATCAAGCGGATTGTGATATTACTGACGATGTCACCCAGTCGTTCCAAATAAAGTGTGCCCATATCAGGAAAAAAGCGTCCCACATCTGGGCTAGCTAGCACCAGTAAACCAAATCGAGTTTGTTTTTTCAGAGGAATAATAGCGAAAGATTGCAAATATTCAGCATCTTCCTCAAACCACTGTTTAATTTCATCATCAGCGGTTGGTCCACAATAAGGATGTTGCATGTCTTGTACCAGTGTATGGATAGTGTTACTGGCAGGATTAAATTCAGTAGAATCAGATTTTGTCGGTGTTGTGAACTCGTCGGTTTGCCACAAACGTAATGCGACATGTGAGATAGAAAAATCTTCACATAGCTGATATTGTATGCCGTGTAGCATCTCATGTAATGAATCGAAGTTCAGTAGGGTGATAGTCAACTGATGCATTTTTTCACCAATCACATCATTTTTTTCTCCCATATCGACCAGCTCTTGTAGCCTATTTTGCAGCAGCTTATTTTTTTCGCGCAATATTGCTACTTGGCGTTCATTAATTGAAATGGCGCGTCCTTCGTATGGATGCGGGAAACGAAGCGATTCGACCAAATCAGGATTTTCCTCAAAAAATTGTGGATGATCCTGCAGATATTGGATAATTTCCTCGGGTGTAGTCATGGCGTTTATGTCATTGTTATATAGTGGGAATATCTTATCACGGTACAGCACTGTGTACGCCTATGTCTATGTATGTTGGGCGAGTTGGCCGCTCCGTGTTTCTCAGGCATTGAATGTTAGATCAAGTGATACATATCGGCCTGCGACAATATGTCACATTTTCAATCTATGTTTTTAAAGGCATAATCTTCTCATTGTTAAGGTTTTTGCTAACAGTTATGTTTTATCAATCACTACTTTTGTTTTCCTCCTCTACTTGCCTGCCTTTTTATTTTTGATAAAGAAGCAGGCATTTTTTTTAATTTAGATATTTTTTACATTGTCTGCCGGAAAACTAAGAGTGGCAGTTAAACCTCCACCCATAGATTCAGAAATATGAATCGTTGCAGCATGTAATTGCACAATTTCTTGCACAATGGATAAACCCAATCCACATCCCCCATTAATAGCGCCGGGAATACGATAAAAGCGTTCGAAGATCTGAGTGCGTTCTTCAGGTGGAATACCTGGGCCATTATCTTCCACGGCCAGATAGGGATGGCCAGAATGCGTGCCACTGCGTACGGTCACTGTGCTGCCGGCGGGGCAATAGCGCAATGCGTTATCTATTAAATTTCCCAGCGCTTCGCGTAGCATCCAGGCAATACCAGTAATGGTTGCGGGCTCAATTTCAAAGCCGAGATCAATATTTTTGGCCAGCGCACGATCGATAAAAGTAGAAGCGGAACTTTCAGCAAGCTCATGTAGGGCAACAGGCTGGAAAATTTGATTGGCAGCAGCAGCTGGTTCGGTTTGAGCGTAGATAAGTAGCTGAGTTACCAGATGGGCAATGCGTTCCACAGATTCTTCAATACGCACTAAACGCTCTTCATTGCGCGGATATTTTCCTTCGGCTGCTACCAGTTCAATTTGGGTTTGTAGACCAGCCAATGGCGTGCGTAATTGGTGTGCAGCATCAGATAAAAAACGTTGTTGGGCAGCGGTTGCCTGACGCAGTGATTCAAATAATTCGTTTAGCCGAGTGAGCATGGGACGAATTTCACGCGGGGCGTATTCAATATCCAGTGCGCGCAAATCACGTGGTGAGCGGCTGGCAATCTGATTTTCAATATGTCGCAATGGTATAAGGCCACGATGAACACCAAAATAAACAATCAATAGCGTTGCCGTAATCACCACTAGATTTGGCAGAGTAATGGCAACCAGTATGCGGCGACTGGCATGATTGCGCTCACGCATAGTTTCAGCGACAGTGATCGTCATTTCATCACCATCGATAATAGCTCGATGCGTGGTTGCGCGAATTTTTTCACCGCGGTAGTTATCATCCACAAATGCTGGACGTTCATGTAATGAACCGGGATAAATTGGCAAATCGGCATCGCCGGCGAGTAGTTGTTGCTCAGAATTGCGCACCGCAAAAAAAATCTTGTTCATGGCGTCGTAGCGCAGCATAGCCTCCGCCTCGGGCGATAGGTTTAATTGAGGACTGAGGCCAGCAGTGTGGATATAAACCACAATATCCAGTGCGGCGTTATTCAATGAATGATCGTAAGCAGTATTGGCGGTTTCTTGTGCCAGCCGGTAATCAAACAAAATGCTGACAATAAACACCACAATGAGCGGCAATAGTATCCACAAAAGCAATCTTTGCCGTAATCCTAGTGAGTGCACAGCTGTTAATTTCATGAAATACTCTGATCAATACGATAACCAATGCCACGCACGGTGCGGATCTTGATGCCGCCTGGGTCAATTTTGGCGCGCAATCGTGAAATATGTACCTCAATTGCATTAGGTGTAATGTGTTTATCCCAGCCGGTCAAGCTTTGTAGCAGCTTGTTCTTGCTGACGACTTTCGGGGAAGCCATTAACAGAATTTCCAAGATAGTCCACTCGCGCGTGGTTAGCAATAACGGCTGGCCGTGCAAGGTTGCGGTATGCGTGGCGGTGTTTAGTATCAATTGATCATGCTGCAATTGAGAGCTGGTAACTGAATGAGTACGGCGAATCAGGGCACGAATGCGCGCAATGAGTTCCGGCAGACGAAAAGGTTTGGCCATGTAATCATCTGCTCCAATATTTAGCCCAGCAACCGTATCTTCCATACTGCCACGCGCAGTAAGAATCAGCACTGGCAGGCGCATTTGCTGATTGCGCAGGCGCTGTACCAAAGTCAAACCATCCATATCCGGTAAACCAATATCAATGATGACCAGATCAAAATTTTCCTCCCGCAAATGGATTTCTGCATGCTTGGCTGTACTGGCCACATCGGTGGTATAGCCAGCGTTGATTAAACCTTGTTTAATCCCACTAGCAACTAAAGAATCATCTTCTACGACTAAAATGCGCATGGTTCTTACGTATTGGCGGATTTGAATCGCACCAGGCGGTTAAATAATAAGGGCAGTAGCATCAAGGTAAAAAAAGTGGCAGAAATAATGCCACCAACAATCACAACTGCAAATGGACGTTGAATTTCTGAACCAATGTCATGCGAAAGTGCAGCAGGTAATAGCCCCAATCCAGCCATTAATGCTGTCATTAAAATTGGGCGTAAACGCAGAATAGCGCCTTCTCGAATTGCTTCGGAGAATATTTTTCCTTGTCGCGATAAATTGACAATTTCTTCAACCATAATGACCCCATTTTGTACAGCAATGCCTGATACTGCAATAAAGCCAACCGCTGCTGAAATGGATAAATGTAGGCCAGCAAGCGCCAGGCCAATGAATCCACCGATGAGCGTCAACGGAGCAATTAATAGAATAATCAGTGCTGCTCGAACAGATTTGAATGCCCAAAATAACAGTACAAAAATACCTAACAAGCTAGCGGGAACAATGATCAGCAGGCGTTGCATCGCACGTTGTTGATTTTCAAATTGTCCCCCCCAGGTAATTTGATAGCCGGGCAATAAATGAATCTGTTCGGCTACTTTTTGCTGTGCTTCACGTACGAAACTACCTTGATCGCGTCCACGCAGATTGGCTCTGACGGAAACCACGCGGCTGCCTGCTTCACGGGCAATACGCGATGCACCTTGACGAACCTCAATCTTGGCCAATTCACCTAGTGTTAGGAAAGCACCCGGTTTGTCGGGAATCGCGACTCGCAAGCTAGCAATGTCGCTTACGGTATTGCGATGATCCATTGCCAGACGTACGTTAATATTGAAAAATCGTTCGCCTTCGTAAAAATTGGTGACATTGTTGCCGCCAAATGCAGTCTGGAAAAGATGGTTAATATCTGCGATGCGCATGCCATAACGTGCCAATTTCTGTCGATCCGGTGTCACGGTTACTTCGGTTTGTCCACCTGCTCTGATAGCAGCTACATCCGCTGCTCCAGGGATGCGATTAAGCAACGAGACAATTTGTTCAGCTTTGTCTTCCAGAATATTGAGATCAGGACCAAGTAACTTGATTGCTATCTCACCTTTCACACCCGATAACGCTTCTTCTACGTTATCTTGGATAACTTGCGAAAAATTGGTCGGCAAACCCGGAATCACTTTGAGTTCATGCGACATATCAGCAACCAGCGCTTCCTTGGAAGCGAAACGCCACTGGTGGCGTGGAATGAGATCAATCAAAATTTCCATACTGTTGGCACCTTTGGGTTCGGTACCGTCATCTGTGCGCCCAATTTGCGAAACAATTGTTTTGACTTCTGGATAGGTCGTCAACTTCATGCGAATGGCGCGTTCAATTTCTCTGGATTGTTCCAGATGAATAGAAGGTGGCAATTCTACGGTGAGCCAAATATTACCTTCATCAAGCTTGGGTAAAAATTCTGTGCCGATAAGCGGCAACAAGGACAAAGCGCCTACCAGCGCACTAAGAGTGATGCCAAGCACTAGACGAGGACGAGTTTCTACCCAATCGAGTAGGCGGCGATAGTTAGCTTGTAGACGTTCCATCCAAACCAAATGAGGTTCGTGAATGGTGCCGCGCTGTAGTAAATAGGAGAGGAGGGCGGGAACTAGTGTCAGAGTCAGAATAATAGCGCCAATAAGTGCAAAAGAAAGTGTGAAGGCGACTGGTGAAAAAATCTTGCCTTCTGCGCGTTCAAAGGTAAAAATAGGCACAAAAGCCAAAATGATAATGGCTTTGGAGAACAAAATAGGTTTGCCCAGGCTGGTAGTGGTTTTGCGTAATATACCTGTGCGCCATTTGCCTGCATCATGCCCAGATACTGGGCCCTTCTGCAGCATGAGTTGTACCATGAGTGCTTCTACCAATACCACAGCGCTATCGATAATAATGCCAAAATCGATTGCCCCCAATGAAATGAGATTAGCTGAAACGCCACGCGCATTCATCATGATAAAAGCGAATAGCAGGGTGAGAGGAATAATACTGGCTACAATTAGGGAAGTACGCCAATCACGCAAAAACACAATGAGCACAGCGATAACCAGCAATGCGCCAAATAACAGATTCTTGCCAACGGTTGCTGTCGTGTGATTAACCAGCTGGGTACGTTCATAAATAGGCTTGATTTGTACACCAGGTGGCAGATTGGGATCACTATTGAGCTCGTCAATCCGTTGTTTCAGTGTCTGGATGATTTTGCCAGGATCGCTGCCTTTAAGCATGACAACGACGCCGGCAATAATAGAATCATCATTGACCATGGTTCCATCTGCATCGCGTTGCGCGAGTGAAACAATCCCGGAAGGGGTTTGTTCACCAATCTGAACTTGCGCTACATCTCCCACAGTGATGGCTTTGCCATCATGCGCCACAATGACAGTGGCAGCAACGTCTTCCAGTGTTCGAAACAATCCTATTGCACGCAATACCAAACCTTCACTACCACGTTGCATAATGCCGCCGCCGGTATTGGCATTGTTTTCACTTAGCGCCTGACTGACTTGATCCAGTGTTAATTGATATTTATAGAGCGCGTTGGGATCTACTCTGACTTGAATTTTCTTAACAGCGCCGCCAAAGCTGATAACGTCGGCCACTCCGGCTACCCGGCGCAATTGTGGACGGATGACCCAATCCTGGATGGCACGCACTTCATACAAAGGTAAATCAGCAGGTGCGTCTACCACATAGCGATAGATTTCTCCAACGGCAGTGGTAAGTGGTGCCAGTTCGGGCGTGATGCCTTCTGGCAGCGCAGCCGTTTGCAGTTTTTCCAGCACCTGTGCACGTGCCAGTCGATCTTCAGTACCGTCAGCAAAAGTCATGGTAACAACGGATAAGCCAGTGATGGAGAGTGAACGTACTTGAGTGAGTTGTGGAATGCCACTCATCTCGCGTTCAATCGGAATCGTCACGCTACGCTCCACTTCTTCTGGTGCTTGTCCAGCAACTTGCGTGATCACTTCTACTTGTACATCCTGGACATCAGGGAAAGCTTCAATCGGCAATTCAATAAAAGCGCGGATACCAACAATCAGTAGCGCTGTAACCATAACCAGCACAAACAAACGCTGTTTGATCGAGAAAATTATCAACTGGCGCAACATATTAATTCCGGGCTGCTAGCTCGGAGGCCAACAGCATCGTGCCGTCAATGACGACATTTTCTCCTGCTTCTACGCCGCCGTTGCCAGGTTGTAGCCAAACAGATTCTGCATCCTGAAAAGCAATGTGAATACGGCGCCGGACAAATGTTCCTGGTTCTGTTTCAACAAATACGGTTGGATGGATTCCTCCGGTAATAATGGCTTCTGCGGGTAAATGCACTACATTGTCTGCTTTTGGATCAATTAACAGTGCACGTGCGAACATTTCTGGGCGTAGCAAACCATCCGGATTTTCTATTTCTGCGCGTACGCGTATGCGGCGTACATTAGGATCCAATACCGGCGCGATGCGAGTAATGGTGGCCAGAAAGGATTGATCTGGGTAGGCATCAAAATTCAGCAGTATTGGGTTGCCTCTTTGTATACGGCTAATCAAGCGTTCTGGCACATCCACCAACACCCATAAATGAGACAAGTCAGAAATGACAAATAAAGGTGTGGCAATATCTGGGCGGACTTCCAGTCCGGGATTGGCTTGGCGATCGGCAACTGTGCCAGCGATAGGAGCGTACAGTACCAGCAGCTCATCTTGCATCTTGCCACCCGGTACCAGGTTCTTGACGCGTAATTGTGCGCGTTCAACTTCTGCAGCAGCAATTTGCCAATCTGCACGTGCACTTTCAACATCACGCCGGGCAATTGCTTCTCCCGCCCAAAGTTCGCGTGCTCGTTTGTAAGCTAGTTGCTTGTAGTTAGCATCTGCCTTGGCCTTGTGCAGATCAGCAATGGCTGCACCAAAATCAGGAGAATCCAGTGTGGCTAAAGGCGCTCCTACTGTCACCTGATCACCAATTTCAGCATGTAATTGCAAAATTCTGCCTGCTACTGCGGGGCTGATGCGGGCAGTTAGATTTTCTGCCAGTGCTAGTTTAGCTGCCAGAGGTTCACTGACGGGTAGTAAGGAAGAAATTGCTGACTTGATTTTAATATAAGCAAGCTGGGCAGCTCCTGGTGGAAAAATTAGTTGATTGCGTGTATGGCTAGGTACAGTGTTTGCAGGTGTTGGCTCAATTGCAATTTGATTAAAGTATTGATGGCCATTGACGCCCGCAGTAATAAGCACCAGCAAAATAATGATTGTTTTGCGTACCTGAGAGGAGGTCATGAGGCAGGTTCCTCCTGTGTTGGAGATAAATTGATTTCCAGAGCAGCATCCAGTGTGGCGCGAGCACGTGCCAAATCGCCGCGCGCTTGTAGCGTATCCAATTCGGCGGTACGCAGAAGGCGTTGTGCATCCAAAAATTCTAATGCGCTAATTGCTCCCTTGCTGAAGGCCAATTCAGCTGCATTGGCTGTGCGCCGAGCGGCAGGTAAGGCTTGTTCTTGCAAGGTACGCCAGCGATCATTGGCCCGCCGTAAGGCATCGGAAAACTGATTGATTTCTGCTTGTATGCGGGCACGAATGGCATTGAGTTGTTCTTCTGCTAATGCCAGTTCGGCATAGGCACGGCGAATATCCCCTTTAAAGTGGTTGCCAAGAAACAGTGGCACAGATACACCCA
Organism: Nitrosomonas stercoris; assembly: GCA_006742785.1. NCBI lineage: Bacteria > Pseudomonadati > Pseudomonadota > Betaproteobacteria > Nitrosomonadales > Nitrosomonadaceae > Nitrosomonas > Nitrosomonas stercoris. The sequence continues at coordinate 1,815,595 of AP019755.1, forward strand.
GTCCGAGCGCATTGCGAGGCTGAGTTTCGTCAGCTGGCAAACGTTCATATAGCAAACTCACGGTTACATCTCGGGTGCGTTTGGCTTGCGCTAATTCAACAGCACGCCGAGCTGCTTCAACTCGCACTTCAGCAGCCAGTGTATCCGGGCGTTGGGTAATGATAGTGTCAAGCGCAGTGGGCTCAGGAGGATTGATTTTTGCTGCCGGCCAATCACCGCGTGTGCTGATTTGTAAAGCATGCTCTTCATCGGCCAGCAAAATGGCTAGTGTAGTGCGTGCCTGTGATAACTTATCTTCCGCACTGCGCACGTTAGCGTGGGCACGAGCCGTGTCTGCTTCAAATCTGCCCAGATCAGCGCCGGATAAATCGCCGGCACGAAAACGCCGTCTGGCAAGCGTCAATATACTTTCTGATTGGTTGGCAATAATGGCGTGCAGTTCGACATTATGTTCAGCTAATTTGAGCGCAAACCAGGCATGGTGTGTATTCAATCGAATTTGGCGTAAGGTATCATCAAAATCAAGGCGTGTTGCGGTCAATTCATTATCTGCCTGCGCCATGCGAAGGGCGCGTTTTCCACCGCGTTCAAACGTTTGCTCAATACGGATTTCGCTTTCTGTTGGCGTTCTAGAACTGAATGCCGCAGTAGGGTCGGTTTTCAGATTGAGATGGCTCACGCCAACTGATAATGTTGGATTGGGATAAGCCGCAGCGTTGTATGTTTCCGCTGTTGCTGCTGCGATGTTGTGTTGGGCGAAGCGTAAATGACGATTATGCGCAAGTGCTCGCTGTTCTGCTTCTTCTAGGCTGATAGCAAGATCGCGCGCCAAGCTATTGCTAGGGGCGGCGGTACCTACGCTCAAGATTAATAAGGTTACGCACCACAGGATGCCGGATTTCCACATGGCGATAAATATAGTCGGCAGCAACTTTCATTTGCCTGACAGCTTTGTCAGTGTTGCTCAACAGCACTTTAAAATGATGACAGGATGTGAAGGCGCCAGCTATGATGCCGTATAGAATTTATTGGCAAACTCTAAAAATGAGGTGGGTTTTATGATGAAAATGTTCCAGAAAATAGTGCTGTTATCCGGCTTGTGCTTGCTATGGTCAGTACAGATTGCTCAGGCGCAAACAATTGAGCCAGGATTGTGGGAAATTCAGCATGATATGCATATACCAGACCAGCCTAATTTGATTGGACAAATGCAACAATTACAGCAGCAAATGCAACATCTTCCCGCTGAGGCACTTAAGCTCTTGGAACAACAAACTGGTTTGAGTGTGATGCCAGATGGTGCTATTCGCATTTGTATTTCGCCCGAAGAAGCGCGTGCTGCCTTGATTCAAGAAGGGCAGCAGGAAGGAGATTGCACCTTTACCAAGGTGGAACACCAAGGCAATATCTGGCGCGGACAAATGGTGTGCACACAACCTCCTAGTCGAGGTGATTTTACAACCACCGTGCATGGCAATACACATTACAGCACAGTTGCAACCCTCACCAGTGAGGAGCATGGTCGTATTGATGTGAATACCCAGGCACGCCTTATCAGTAACGAGTGTGGTGGAGCACACTAATCAAATTCTGAGTAATTGATACTATTTTTTTGATTCTGAGCTATTCCTGATCGGTGTGTATGAAGCCTGAATAATTATTAGCTGTCTGATAATCCTTGATTGACAGATTAAGTGGTGACTTTTACACCTGTATCATATAAAGGGGAGCCTGGACTCCCCTTTTATTACTACTTATGCCACTGCTCTTCTACGGATATAACCTAATCCCAGTAATCCTCCTAACATTAGTGCTAATGGTGCTGGTTCAGGAATATCATTGGATTCGCTGACTGTATTTGCATTTGAGGGAATATTGTAATAGACATACATTTTACCTGCTGGCTTCTTTCCTACTGTGTAATTAAAGGTTATATCAAATTGGTTACCTGCTTCTAATCCACCTATATAATAAATATCAGACTGTTGTTGGGGCTTCTTAGCTGTATTATCTACCTGCTGCGGTGCAATATAAAAGCCTAAATCAATGTATTCAGGCAAACTTTCTCCTGTTACAGTTAAATGAAATTGACCATTAGGAGTATTTCCCCATCCAGTAAAAGTTAAGCCATTTATGGTATTACTGAATGCAGGATAAAAAGGAAAGTTTTCAGTACTAATTAATATATCTATGTGGGCTACATTAGTCCAATTACTTCCTACAACAAAATTAGTTAATTCGTCTTTAACCGCAAATGGACTTTTACTACCTGGAGCAGAGTTAACTAAATCTGCAGTAATACCATTAACTACCATATCAGCTGATACGTCATATACAGCTAATGATCCAATAATACATAAAGATACCAATAATCTCTTCATAATTACTTTTCCTGTTTATTTCTAAAAATTTTGATGTGAAAAACAATCAGATCTGGACTTAGCAATTAATCTTCCATGTCGATCAATCACCTTTATCTATAAAGATGCATTTTTTGTGCCACGATGTGTCGGAGTATGTAAACTATTGAAGATAAATAATATTTATCTATTTCACTGAATGGTGAAAGAGAGTGTTTTTTTATTGTGTAAATTTTCTGGACAGTTTTTTATTTTTGAAAGGTTTTTGTTGTCATACTTGACATCAAAAAAATATTTTGAAGGTTGAGTGATGTAGCAAGTTATAAAAACTATTTGCTATAAACGAGAGATGTGATGTTCTTGAGAAAAGGTAATGCGGTATTTATTGGCTGATCTGATGTTTAAAATATTAGCTCCCAAAAATTTTAAGAGCCCGTTTACGATCTCATCATTATTCCTTACGATACGTGGATGAAGAGAACAAAATATGCCGGTGATATTAGCAAAGAGAAGTTTGCCGAGATAGAGCCGCTATTGCGTAGCGTGAGGCGCAGCACCAAACCCACGACAATAGATTTGTATGAAGTATTTTGTGCTGTGCTGTATCTGCTGCGTACTGGTTGCCAGTGGAGATTTTTGCCCGGAGAGTTTCCCAAATGGCAGAGTGTATATGCCTATTGGCGCAAATGGAATGAGCCTGACCAGCACGGCGTGAGCGTGCTGGAGCAGGCATTAAAAAAATCAGGTTGGCGCGGCCCGAGAGAAACTGGGGCGCAACGCTTGCAGCACGTTCTTGATTGTGGACGCGCAAAGCGTGAAGAATACAGACACGGCTGACCAGAAAGGCTATGACGCCGGCAAGAAGGTGTCGGGCATCAAGCGCCATATCGCTGTTGATACCTTGGGGTTGCCGCACGCCATTGCAGTGACGACAGCGGAAGTGACTGACCGTAACGGTGCATTGCAGGCCTTGAAGCGTTGCAGATCGAGTTTGGGGCAAGTACAAGGTTTGCTGTGTGACGGTGGCTATACTGGAGCACCATTTGCCGAAAGTATGCAAGAAATTCTGGGCAAACCTGTCACCGTGCAGATCGCCAAACGCAGCAAACTGCATACCTTCAAGGTTATGCCCAGGCGCTGGATAGTGGAACGTAGTTTCGCCTGGCTGGAAAAGTGCCGAAGATTATGGAAAAACTGCGAACGTAAACTTGATACCAGCTTGCAGCTCATTCATTTGGCTTTCTTGGCACTATTACTCAGAAGATCGTAAACAGGCTCTAAGAGTGTCTAAACAGTTCAACACTGGTTTACTTTAGGCGAAAAAAGTTCTCTTTGAACAGGATGGTGTACTTCGGCCAATTCATCGATACGTGTTAGATTGCTGGTGCGCACACCAAGCAAACGCAGTTTTTGTTGAAGCGAAACGCGTCGCAAACAGCTACTAGCAGTTTGTCGAATGATGGCAGCATCTGCAGTGGGAGAATGTAGAGTGTGGTCACGTGTAACTGTTTGAAAATTTTCGTAGCGCAATTTGATGCCGATGGTTCGGCCAGCATAACCTTTGTGCTGCAAATCTTCAGCAACGCGCGCGCATAGCGCTGTAAAAATTTCTGATAATTTTTGTCGATCTGTTCGCACATGCAGATCTCGTGCGAAGGTGGTTTCGCGACTAATTGATTTAGGTGTTTGTTCAGTGAGAACTGGTCGATCATCATGGCCATGTGCAGCTTGCTGCAGTTGAAGTGCATGACGTGGCCCGAAATGGGTTTGCAACAAACCAAGTTCAGCGGCTGCTAGTTCGCCAATAGTATGAATACGTAAATCAGCTAGTTTCGCTTGTGTTTTTGGGCCAATGCCATTGATTTTGTGTACAGGCAGAGGCCAGATTCGTTCTGGAATATCTGTCTGCTTGAGAATTGTCAGGCCATTTGGTTTATCAAGATCTGAACTGATTTTTGCCAGTAATTTATTGGGCGCCACACCGATTGAGCAAGTTAATCCTGTTGCCTGCTGTACTGCTTGTTTGATCTGTGATGCCAGCATAACGGTTTCATCGGCATGGTGGCTCAAGTCGATATAAATTTCATCAATACCGCGATCTTCTATCCGAGGAGCAAGTGTAGCAACAGCTTGTTTAAATAAGCGTGAATAATGTCGATAGGCGACGAAATCAGCCGGTAGCAATATGGCATCGGGTGCTAATTTGGCCGCTTGCATAATGCCCATTGCTGAGAAGATGCCGTATGCGCGTGCTTCGTAGGTAGAGGTTGTAACTACGCCACGTCCACTGTATTCGTGAAGGTAAGCGTAGGCACGTTGTCCATTAGGTTGTATAACAGGTTGTCGAATAGCACGGCCGCCGATTACAACGGGCAAGCCACGCAATTCTGGGTAGCGTAACAGCTCAACAGAAGCATAAAAAGCATCCATATCCAGATGCGCAATACGACGATTTTTCATGTTTTCAACATTAAAGAGGTAATTTAGATTGTTTGTTACTGATGCGATGAAGAAGCTGAAATGACAGAAAAATATATGGCGTCACTAGAAATATTTGAATCTTGTTGAATGAGGATTGTCATGATTGAGTAAGTTTGCTGATTATGACAATCAGGATACATTGTCTTAAAAAATCTCTGAATAGTGTTAGTGAAGTAGCTAATTTAGGGTGAAAATCAGCAAAAAAGTAAGATTCGAATAGCAATTCAGCACCTCGTTAGAGATCTCGTGATTTGGTTGTAGCGTTAAAATCAGCCATTTCTTACCCTTATAATGGGTTTTTACAGAAAACCTAGCAAATATACCGTTTTCTTGCAGTTTGGGCTTATTCCCAAAAGAGTGAATAAATACTTACTTCCCATAGAATTGAACAAGGAAATCATTATGAAAATTAGGATTTTGTTTATTGTTATCTGTGCCATGCTGTGGAATATTTCTGCAAGCTCAGCATGGGCGCAATCTTATTTAGATATAGAAGAACTTTCAGAGGAACTGTCTACCCCTCAAGAGAGTAGTCAACCGCTCAATGACGCATTAATTGCAACCAAGATCAATGCCGAGCTCACTATTGCTGAAGGTATTAAAAGCGGTGATATTGAGGTTGAAGTAGTGGAAGGCATCGTATTCCTGAGCGGAACGCAACCAAACGAAACGCTAATCAGAAAAGCGGAAGATATTGCTCTGAGCATCAAGAATGTCAAAGGGGTTGATTCTTCTAACTTAGTAGTGGAAACATCCCAGGTGGATTAGTTTTTTTAACGAGATCCAGGTATCAAGAACAGTGTGTTTTATGCTGATATTGTTGTAATTGGCTGTAAGAACCTATTCAATATCTAATTGCTTGTCTTGATTGAAATCTTAAATAGATGCTGAATCTGAGAAGGTTACAAGATGACTGGCTTGTCAGGCAACCCACTTGTTTTTGAAATGGTTTTGGGTGGAAAAAATTGTTGTAGGGGGAGTGTAACAGCGTGAATACCAGCCAGGATACCTGCTTCAAATTGTTCCCGACGAAAGGCATCTTCCATACTATCACAAGCAGATTCCCAAACAGCTTGCTTGACTTGAGAATGAATGCCGCGATCTGCCACAATTTCCACATTATGATCTGCTAACAGCAAGTAAATTAATATTCCATTATTCTGTTCAGTGTCCCACACGCGCAGCAGAGAAAAAACATCGATGGCACGTTCGCGAACAGATTGATTATGCAGTAGTAAAGACATATCAAGCGCTGCTTCCACTGCAAACACAATTTCACCGCTATGGGTGGTTTCAGATTGCGCGATAGCTTGCTCAATTGCAATCAAGGTGGCAGCGGGAAATGCGCGTTTGACAGCCGCTTGGCCAGTGGTGAGGTGTCGGAAAATGCGTGCAATGTTCATAGATTGATGCTTGCTTTACCACCTGCCTGAAGCACCGCCCCCGCCAAAACCACCGCCACCTCCGCGAAATCCTCCTCCCATTGAGCCACCTCTGGGCCAGCCTCGGCCACTTGGTGGCCAACTACGCTGGCCGCCGCGATGGAGAATCTGGCCAGTCTGCTCAAATAGATTCAGCACCCATACCGCTACTGCTATTAATATAGCTGCTGCCAGAGAAGAAAAAGCCAACCAAATGAGCCCACCAGCAATCGTGCCTGCAATGGTTGCGCCAACGAGTTTGCCAAATATTGCCTGAAAATATCTGCCCAGTATCAAAGCGATAAACAAAAACGGCAGAACATTTTCCAGTATAAGGTTCGCTTGTTGTGTTTGGACTGGAGGAGGCAGATCTTCTCCCTGAATCACCTTGATAATTTGTTGGATGCCAGCTTGCAAGCCTTCAAAATAGCGTTCTTGCCTGAATTGCGGCACGATAATTTCATCAATGATGCGGCGCGCAAGGGCGTCTGGCAAAGCACCTTCCAATCCGTAGCCAGTTTCAATACGCAGAGCACGATCATTTTTAGCGACTAACAGCAATACGCCGTCGTCTACTTTTTTGCGACCAAGTTGCCATGCTTCGACAACACGGATGGAATATTGCTCAATGGATTCCGGCTGGGTGGTAGGAACCATCAATATTGCAATTTGGCTGCCATGTTCTGTGGCAAATGCTGTCAGTTGCTGTGTTAGTTGTGTCGCTTCTGCTGGAGAAAGGGTATTGGTTAGATCGGTCAGTGCTGTTTTTAGCGGCGGAATGGCAACGGCGGCATGTGTATTGCTGAATGCAAAAAATAGCCATGCCGATAGCAATACAGAAAAAACGCGGCGGGTCATGGAGTTGTTGCAGAGGTTCCGAAATCAACTGTAGGGGGAGCAGCAATAGCCTGTTCATTTTCAACTGTGAAATTTGGTTTTACCTGAAAATCAAACAGCTTGGCTGTCAAGTTGCTTGGAAACGAACGCACTGTTACGTTATATTCTTGTACTGCCTGGATATAGCGATTACGCGCAACAGCGATGCGGTTTTCTGTGCCTTCCAGCTGTGCTTGCAAATCACGGAAGTTGGCGTCAGATTTAAGTTGTGGATAATTTTCTGCCACAGCGAATAAGCGTGATAGTGCGCCAGACAGCTCTCCTTGCGCATTCTGAAAACGGGTAAATGCTTGTGGATCATTAAGCAATTCTGGGGTGATTTGGACACTACCTACTTTGGCACGTGCCTCTGTCACACCGAGCAAAATTTCCTTTTCTTGAGTGGCAAATCCTTTGACAGTATTGACCAAATTAGGAATTAAATCTGCTCGTCGTTGGTATTGATTAAGCACCTCGGCCCAGCTGGAGGTAATTTGTTCATCGGTGGATTGCAGCGTGTTGTAGCCACAACCACTTACTATCAACATACCGCTTAGTATGAGCACATTGAGTTGTTTATGCATGACCGTTCCTAATTGATTTTGGCACCTGCCCGTACTTCATCCGGCGATCCACCCAAACAAGGCGGAGAAGCAGGTGCAGTGTGCTGACGTTGTTGCCATTCATCCGGTGCAAAAGTATGCAATGCCAAGGCATGAATGGAGCGTATGATTTCATGCGTCAAAGTCGCGTTCACCAATCTGTGGCGCGCCACCAGTGACTGATTTTCAAATGCAGTTGAAACAATCGTAACCTTGAAATGTGATTCCGAACCAGCAGGGACGTTGTGCCGATTACTCTCGTTGATCACTTCCAGAAACTGAGGCTGCAAAGATTGTAATTTGGCTTCAATTTTGCTTTTTGTAGTAGTCATATTCGTTAAGAGCTATAGGTGTTAGACATATACTGTTATGCGCAATGCTGCAAAATAATGTCTTTCAGTACATTCAATTTTCCATGAAAAAAATGTTCCGCACCAGGAATAACAGTAATGGGCAATGTTTGTGGGGTGGCCCATTCCAGTACGCTTTGCAGAGGAACAACCGTATCCTGATCGCCATGTATTACTAAAACATGCTCTGCATGATGGATGACAGGTGGCGCATGTTGGCGTTCAACTGAAGGTGCTACTAAAATCAATTTATGCGGATGAAGTTGTTGCGCGACATGCGCTTGTACGCCCCCGCCAAATGAAAATCCTGCCAATATCAGCGGTAAGGGAGGCTGCGTATCATGATGTTCGCGTATGTATTGGGTCACAGCGAGCACATCCTCAATTTCTCCCTCACCTTGTGCATAACTGCCTTCACTATTGCCCACCCCTCGAAAGTTAAATTTCACCGTGATGTATTGTTGTTCGATCAATGTTCTGGCAAGAATATAGACAATTTTATTGTCCATACTGCCTTGATAAAGTGGATGAGGATGCGCAACGATGGCAATGCCACGTGGCGTTGCTTCCGGCAATGTGATCACTGTTTCTAACTTGCCATCGGGGCCAGTAATAAATAATTTTTGTTCTTCTGACATAAAAACTGAATTCTCTGTGGTGTAGTGAGTCGTCGCTTACTGTTTTGCTTATCTACGTGATTGGTTTGATTTGGCGGATCAGTTTATTTCTACAGCCAGCATGGATATCGAACCGCCTGTTATTCCTTTAATTGGAAATTTTATAGCTTCATTCATATTACTGGCTCCTAATATGTATAGCAGTGGCAGATAGTGTTCCGGTGTAGGCACAGCCAGTTTAGCATCTTGACCCAGTGAAGAATAATTCACTAGTTGCGTATAGTCACCGCTCGAAATCAATTCACAAACAGTAGTTTCAAAGCGCGTGGCCCAGTCAAGTGGTGATACTGGTGCTGTTGCTTGCCAGGCGTAGGTTTGCAGATTATGCACTACGTTACCACTGCCAAGCAGCAAGATGCCTTCTTCACGTAGAGGGCTTAAGCGCTGACCCAGTTCGTAATGGAAAGTGGGCGATTTAGTTTGATTAATACTTAATTGCACGACTGGAATATCAGCATCAGGAAAAATGTGATGTAGCACTGACCATGTGCCGTGATCCAATCCCCAAGCTAAATCAGCATGTAGGGAATCAGGTACTAGCAATGTCTGTAATCGTTCAACCAGTGCTGGATCGCCAGGCGCAGGATAAGTGATATCGAATAACGCTTGTGGAAATCCGGAAAAATCATGGAGAGTGCGTGGCATAGTCATGGCTGTTGCAGCGGTTTTCGGTACATACCAATGGGCTGATATCGATAAAATAGCGCGCGGTCGCGGTAACCGTTTCCCAAGCTCAATCCAGGCGCGCGACCAGACAGTATCTTGAATAGCATTCATGGGGTTGCCATGGCCGATAAAAATGGCTGGCATACGTTGATTCATAGGTAACCTCCGTAGAATTATTCGTGTGTTAATTCTGCACCACGAAATAGCCGCCACCATGCTCCAGTTAACGGATTGTTATAGAGATAACTGGCGCATGGTATGGTGCAGGAAAATTAAGTGAATAAGTTACTTGCAGCGAATTTTTGCGGAAGTGTTTTATGAAGAGCGAGTTGCCAGCGTTGCATCGACTGACAAGCGCCCGGCACCACTGAATAGCAGTGTGACGGAAGCGGCGAATAACGCGAGTGAATATTCATATCCATTGTTGCTCATGAAGAATCCATGTTCGACATGAACCGCGAACACAGCCACCAGCATTGTGACGGCTAATACAGCAGCAGCTGGTCGTACCAATAACCCTACCAGTAACGCAAGCCCACCGAAAAATTCAGCTACACCAGCTAATAATGCCATGAGATAGCCAGGTGTTAGGCCAATGGAAGCGAAGAATTGACCGGTTCCTTCTAATCCACCACCGCCCCAAATACCAAATAATTTCTGAGCACCATGTGCAATAAAAATAATGCCGACAACAATGCGTAAGGTTAATGGTGCCCAACCAGCATTTGTGCTCAAAATACGCTGAAATAGACGATTATTCATTGATATTCTCCTTTATGCTTGATTCATACAGCAGGATTGCTGCGATAAGTGGATTCTAATGATTTCTTATTCAGAGATAAATAGGCCGTTATGAGTTTTACTGTTTCATATATTGAAACTATAGGGTGGGAATGAGTAAATTTATTGAGATGGAAGTGTTTGTAACAGTGGTTCAGGCAGGTAGCTTCGTCAAGGCAGCGGAGGTATTGAATGTCTCCAAGGCTACCATATCGCGCCAGGTAGCTCAGTTAGAAACACGTTTGGGAGTGCGTTTGTTGCATCGCACCACTCGCCAACTCTCGTTGACACCGGAAGGGGAAGTGTTTCTCTTGCGTTGCCGTGAATTGTTGGATGGTGTGGCTGAGGCCGAAGCAGAGATTTTTTCTAGTAGCAGTGAGGCCAGCGGGTTGCTGCGAATTAATGTGCCGGTTTCCTTTGGATTGTTGCACTTGGCTCCCTTGTGGTCCGAATTTATGTTGCGTTATCCCAAAGTGACTTTGGATATAACGCTGGCGGATCGCCTGGTGGATTTGGTAGAAGAAGGTTTTGATATGGCCATACGCATTGCTCATCTGCCTGATTCGTCATTAGTCAGCCGACGATTGACATCAACTCGTTTGGTATTGTGCGCTTCCCCAGTTTATTTACAGCAACGAGGTATGCCCAATCATCCCTCCGAGTTGGTGGAACATCACATATTGACCTACAGCCTGTTTTCCATGGGTGAGCAATGGACGTTTGTTGGGAAAGATGGCCCGGTTTCAGTTCGCGTAACACCACGCATGCGTACGAATAGTGGTGATACTTGTCGCGCAGCCGCCTTACAACATCAGGGCATTGTGTTACAACCCACTTTTCTGGTCGGCCCGGATTTGGCGGCAGGTACATTAGTTGAAGTCATGCCTGATTGGCATTCAATGACGCTGGCTATTCATGCTATTTATCCATCACGCAAGTTTATCTCCCCCAAAGTACGCTTGATGATTGAGTTTTTGGCAGATACCTTCAGTACTCCAACCTGGCCAGAGTAGTAAATACATGTGACGCAGAATGCTTAGGGCTATTCAAGGTTCCAATTGAGGAGGAGCAGCACCAGGCAAAATTGAGCGAAAAAGCGGAGCATACTTAAAGTATGTGAGTATTTTGAGTGCAGCTTTAACGCGGTAATGCGATCTTCAGTGAGAAATATTGAGCTGCTCCTGGAATTTTCTAATCAATCTTTAATCCGTCAAAATCAGATGCCGCATGTCGCTCGCGCAGCATGGAAGGTGAATCGCTGGTGCTGTTGACACGTCGCCCACGCTTAACAGCAGGGCGATTACCAACCTGTTTGGCCCAACGTTGCAAATGCGGATATTCCTCAACAGAGAGAAAAGTGCCGGCATTTTTGTAGAGCTGATCCAACGCCAGGCAGCCGTACCAAGGCCAAATAGCAATATCAGCAATGGTATAAGTGTGATCGGCCATATATTCGTGGTGGGCCAGATGTTTTTCCAGCACATCCAGCTGACGTTTGGCTTCCATGGCAAAGCGATTGATAGGATATTCCCATTTTTCCGGTGCATAAGCATAAAAATGGCCAAAGCCGCCACCTAAATAGGGCGCGCTACCCACTTGCCAGAATAACCATGCCAGGCATTCAGTACGCGCTGCACCATGTGCTGGCAAAAAGGCAGAGAATTTCTCCGCTAAATACATGAGAATGGCACCAGATTCAAAGATGCGCTGCGGTTGCTCACCGCTGTAATCCACCAACGCTGGTACTTTGGAATTGGGATTAATCGCCACAAAGCCACTGCCGAACTGATCTCCCTTGCTGATTTCAATTAACCAGGCATCGTATTCAGCCTCTGTGTATCCTGCTGCCAGCAGTTCTTCCAGCAAAATAGTGGTCTTGATACCATTAGGCGTGCCTTGTGAATACAGTTGCAGTGGATGTTTGCCTATCGGCAATTCTTTATCGTGCGTAGCGCCCGAAATAGGACGGTTAATATTGGCAAACTGGCCGCCTGATTCTTGATTCCAGCGCCAGATCGCTGGAGGGGTATAAGAGCCCGTTTACGATCTCATCATTATTCCTTACGATACGTGGATGAAGAGAACAAAATATGCCAGTGATATTAGCAAAGAGAAGTTTGCCGAGATAGAGCCGCTATTGCGTAGCGTGAGGCGCAGCACCAAACCCACGACAATAGATTTGTATGAAGTATTTTGTGCTGTGCTGTATCTGCTGCGTACTGGTTGCCAGTGGAGATTTTTGCCCGGAGAGTTTCCCAAATGGCAGAGTGTATATGCCTATTGGCGCAAATGGAATGAGCCTGACCAGCACGGCGTGAGCGTGCTGGAGCAGGCATTAAAAAAATCAGGTTGGCGCGGCCCGAGAGAAACTGGGGCGCAACGCTTGCAGCACGTTCTTGATTGTGGACGCGCAAAGCGTGAAGAATACAGACACGGCTGACCAGAAAGGCTATGACGCCGGCAAGAAGGTGTCGGGCATCAAGCGCCATATCGCTGTTGATACCTTGGGGTTGCCGCACGCCATTGCAGTGACGACAGCGGAAGTGACTGACCGTAACGGTGCATTGCAGGCCTTGAAGCGTTGCAGATCGAGTTTGGGACAAGTGCAAGGTTTGCTGTGTGACGGTGGCTATACTGGAGCACCATTTGCCGAAAGTGTGCAAGAAATTCTGGGCAAACCTGTCACCGTGCAGATCGCCAAACGCAGCAAACTGCATACCTTCAAGGTTATGCCCAGGCGCTGGATAGTGGAACGTAGTTTCGCCTGGCTGGAAAAGTGCCGAAGATTATGGAAAAACTGCGAACGTAAACTTGATACCAGCTTGCAGCTCATTCATTTGGCTTTCTTGGCACTATTACTCAGAAGATCGTAAACAGGCTCTAAGGGGTAGTCACGGTAACTCCTACGAAATAAATATCCTAAGAATGATAGCACCACAGCTTATGTTTGTAGATTGGTAGCACTGGCAGCACGGGTCATTTTTAAAAATTTCTGATCAGGCGTAACGTAACTGCCGTCTAAGAGCCCGTTTACGATCTCATCATTATTCCTTACGATACGTGGATGAAGAGAATAAAATATGCCAGTGATATTAGCAAAGAGAAGTTTGCCGAGATAGAGCCGCTATTGCGTAGCGTGAGGCGCAGCACCAAACCCACGACAATAGATTTGTATGAAGTATTTTGTGCTGTGCTGTATCTGCTGCGTACTGGTTGCCAGTGGAGATTTTTGCCCGGAGAGTTTCCCAAATGGCAGAGTGTATATGCCTATTGGCGCAAATGGAATGAGCCTGACCAGCACGGCGTGAGCGTGCTGGAGCAGGCATTAAAAAAATCAGGTTGGCGCGGCCCGAGAGAAACTGGGGCGCAACGCTTGCAGCACGTTCTTGATTGTGGACGCGCAAAGCGTGAAGAATACAGACACGGCTGACCAGAAAGGCTATGACGCCGGCAAGAAGGTGTCGGGCATCAAGCGCCATATCGCTGTTGATACCTTGGGGTTGCCGCACGCCATTGCAGTGACGACAGCGGAAGTGACTGACCGTAACGGTGCATTGCAGGCCTTGAAGCGTTGCAGATCGAGTTTGGGGCAAGTACAAGGTTTGCTGTGTGACGGTGGCTATACTGGAGCACCATTTGCCGAAAGTGTGCAAGAAATTCTGGGCAAACCTGTCACCGTGCAGATCGCCAAACGCAGCAAACTGCATACCTTCAAGGTTATGCCCAGGCGATGGATAGTGGAACGTAGTTTCGCCTGGCTGGAAAAGTGCCGAAGATTATGGAAAAACTGCGAACGTAAACTTGATACCAGCTTGCAGCTCATTCATCTGGCCTTCCTGGCACTATTACTCAGAAGATCGTAAACAGGCTCTAACTACTGGCTTTCTTCATCTTTCCAGCGCATGCTTGATTAATCACAGCATAATTTATTGAATAAACAGTATGGACAAACAACCTTCTATTTCCCTACCACAGTATTTTGCGCGTATTGATTATCAAGGAGCGACAGACAGTACGCTAGATGTGCTACATGCGCTCACACGAGCACATACGCAAACCATTCCGTTTGAGAATTTGGATGTTTATCTGAAAAAACCTATTCAGCTGGAAACAGAAGCGTTGTTCAACAAATTGGTGTTGGCACAGCGGGGTGGCTACTGCTTTGAACAAAATGGTCTATTTTTACAAGTATTGCGCCAACTGGGCTTTAATGCGCGCCCCTTGGCAGCGCGGGTACGGCTGCGAGTGGCTGATCGCTCAATAATGCCGGCACGTACCCATCTATTTATTGCGGTTGAATTGGACAAACAGCAATGGATTACAGATGTTGGCGTAGGCGGATATTCACTGACACAGGCGTTATTGTGGCAAGAAAATTTGGAACAAGACACACCACATGATCGCCGCCGCATCGTGCGTGACGGCAATCGCTGGTTTCATCAGGTTTGGGTCGGTGATCATTGGCAGGATATCTATGAATTTTGGGGTGAAGAAATGCCACTTAGCGATCAAAAAGTCGCCAGCTGGTACACCAGCACCTATCCCGAATCAAGTTTCACCAAGCAGATCATGGCCGCTCGCGCCTCGCCGGATGGTGGTCGCGTTTCATTGCTGGATGGAGAACTCAAACGACGCTACCCGGATGGCCGTGTCACTGCCCGTCAAATTACCCCGGATGAATTACAGTCTGTCTTGCTGGAACAATTTTCTATTCACTGGCCGGAAAATTGATGAGTTTGTGCTTGAAATACGGAAGACAACGCTGATCTCTACCCCTGCTCGCCTAAAATACGTCTGTTCCGGACGAGAGTGCAAGCATAGGAAGGGTATTTTTACGTAGCCACGTTTTTATACTGTCATCACGAGATCGCAAGGTCGTGGTGATCCAGAAATAGTGGTAATGGCAGCAAAAATACTGGGTTGCTTCATCGGCTGCGCCGTTTCGTAAGGACATTTTTAGTAACGGTTGGGCTGCGTTGTCTCACGCTTGCAGCATTCGTGAAATGCAGGTCGCGAGGATAATCCTGGTTGAACGAGGCTGAGACATGATTAATTTTCCCGTGCGATTTCTTCGCGAATATTCCATAACTCAAGTACATCAGACAACCATAGTTTGAACTGCGCGTGCACCAGTTGCGTCATCGGGATCGCGGTGACGTCAAAGCTGGCTGCTTCTAATTTGCGACGCATACTGGCAACTCCGGCCGGGCTGATTGAGTGCAGCAGCACCGGAATTTCATAACTGATGCGGGTAACCAGTGTGTTGACAACATCCATGCCGCTGAGCGCAAGTTCACCAGGATTGGCAATTTGTTGTTGCAGATCATGATCCAGCATGATGCCGGCGTAATCGAAGGGATCGCTGCGCTGCAAAATGCCGATGGCGCGTCCGGCGCTGGTCACTGTCACCAGTACCATGCTTTCCGGTACCCATTGGCGAAATTGCTCAATGCGTGCGGGGCTGTCTTCAATCAGTAATAAACGGGGCAGACGTTGTATTGTGGTCATGTGTTTTTGGTTGTTTGTTAGCTTTTGTGCCGTCAACGAGCAAAGTCAGGTTGGTTGACAGGTATGCTAGCGTTGACTGATTGATAATACCGGTGGTTTTCAGTGCTTGGCTGGAAACTTTAGCCGGTATGCTGCGATCTGTACAGAGAATGGGAAACCTGCTTTATTCTCAGAAGCAAAAAGACGATTAAGTCACAATCGAGCCAACTAAGTAAGGCGCTGCACTTCCAAAAATAATTCACTATTTACCCAGATGGTTACTAAATACGAGCAGCAGCCGGAGCACTCAGCTGATTCTACATTTCGGCATTCAGTCGGGCGGCTGTTGCTTGGGCTGGGGCTTATCCTGATTGCTTTTAATCTGCGCCCTTTGTTTGCCAGCTTGTCAGTGCTGCTGCCAGATATGCTGAAGCAGCAAGTGTTGACTTCGGTGCAGGCGGGTTATTTAACTACTTTGCCGGTGTTATGTCTGGGTATTTTTGCACCATTGGCGCCTTGGTTATCGCAGCGAATTGGTAATAATCGGACGTTGTTGCTGATTATGCTGTTATTAACCGTGGGAACCGCTATGCGGGGAATGGGTTCGCTTTTTCCGTTGTTTTTTGGCTCGGCAGTGGCGGGGATGGCAATTGCTATTGGTAATGTGTTACTGCCAGCTATCGTGAAAAAGGAATTTCCGGGAGCGATTGCTTTGATGACCGGCTCGTATACCATGGCGTTGTGTGCAGGGGCAGCCGTAGCTGCAGCCGGTACATTGCCGCTGATACGGTGGCTAGAAACCAGCTGGGCGGATGGTTTGGCTTTGTGGGCACTGCCTGCTGGCGTGGTGTTGTTATTGTGGGCACCTTATGCAATGGCTACCAAATGTGAGCAAACCGGCAAACAATCGCATGTGGTGGGATTATGGCGGGATTCATTGGCCTGGCAGGTGACGTTTTTCATGGGGTTGCAATCTGCATTGGGCTACAGTGTATTTGGCTGGATTGTGCCTATTTTGCATGATCGAGGCTTGGGGGAAGTGCAAGCTGGGTTGATTTTGTCTTTTTCCATTGTGGTGCAATTGGTTGCTTGTTTTGTGCTGCCAGCGCTGGCAGTGCGTTGTAGCAATCAAAGCTGGATCAATGTTGCGCTGGCGTTGGCGGCAGCCTTAGGTTTTCTGGGTATGTTATTTGGTCCGTTGGAGTGGGTGTGGGAATTCAGCGTTTTGCAGGGAATTGGCCAGGGCGGATTATTTGCGCTGGCGTTGACGGTGATTGTGTTGCGCTCGGCTGATTCACGCATTGCTGCTCATTTATCCAGCATGGCACAAAGTGTTGGTTATACATTGGCAGCTTTTGGTCCGTTGTTAATTGGTGTGTTACATAGCTTGACCGGGGGCTTTGCTGCCAGTGGCTGGCTGTTTTCTGCATTGTGTTTGGGTGCGGCTATCAGTGGCTGGGGTGCCGGGCGCACCAAGCTGGTGCGTGCTACTTATGTGATGGATAATAAGTAGGGAAACCAGCATTGGTTTGCATTGATTTAACAAATTGTCTGTTGAGTTATTTGTGTAAATGGAAGGTGCATAAATAAGCTCTAGTTTGATTGACGTTTGCTTGGTTAATCGGTATAGTAAGCGACTTTTCCGGGGTGTAGCGTAGCCTGGTAGCGCGCCTGGTTTGGGACCAGGATGTCGGGAGTTCAAATCTCTCCACCCCGACCAATTTTTATCGTTGTAGATACGGGCCGACCGCCCGGCTTGAGTAGAAGTGCCCGTAGCTCAACCGGATAGAGCACCAGCCTTCTAAGCTGGGGGTTACAGGTTCGATTCCTGTCGGGCACGCCAGATAATCCGGCTTTGCTTCGATCAGAATATAGGTTGGCTTTCAGTTCGATGGTGGCTGTAGCTCAGTTGGTAGAGTCCCGGATTGTGATTCCGGTTGTCGTGGGTTCGAGTCCCATCAGCCACCCCATAGATTCATTCCTCATCTGCGTTTTGGTTACGTCGTTACGTTCCGAATACCACTTCCCATAGTTCATACACGGCTTGCCGTTCTGTTTGTAGATAATCATTTGTGACGCGCGCAAATTTTTGCGTTGTATCTTTAGTAGTCAGCATGGCACCTGTCGCTTCCGGAATACCACTTAAACGTAATTGATGTTGAGTGCGTCGTAGTTCACGATAGGCAGTTAGTGCCGCATTGGCTTTATTGCTGGGAATCAAACCCAGTTCTCCCGCCAGTTTAAGCAAGGCAATATTGCCGATGTTGCCGGTTAATTGAGGATAGCGATGAGCATGACCCAATACCAGATATTGCACAATAAATTCAACATCAATGATGCCGCCGTGATCGTGCTTGACGTCGAATAATGGGGTGGTGTTGGGATGAGCTTCCAGTATTTTGGCGCGCATGGTGAGAATTTCTTGCTTGAGATGAGCTAGATTACGTGCTTGGCAAAGAATATCTTTGCGCATTTGTTCAAATTTTTCACCAACGGCGTGATCACCCATTACGAAACGAGCGCGAGTGAGCGCCTGGTGTTCCCATACCCAGGCGTGCAACTGCTGATATTGGGTAAACGCTTCGATGGAATTGACTAACAAACCGCTAGCGCCATTAGGACGTAATCTCAAATCTGTTTCGTAGAGAATACCGGCGGAAGTATGGCTGGTTAACCAGGTATTAATGCTTTGAGCCAGTTTGGTGTATACCTCCATTGCTTCTGGGTGAGGGTCCTGATACAAGTAGACAATATCAAGATCAGAAACATAGCCTAATTCTTTGCCACCTAATTTACCGTAACCAATAATGGCAAATGTAGGCGTAGCGCGATGCTTTTTCTTCAACCCTTGCCAAGCTAGTTGCAATACTTTTTTCAGAATAAGGTCCGCTAGCGCTGTTAAGTGATCACTCAATGTTTCCAGCAGTAAATTGCCTTCCAAATCAATTGCCAGTAAACGAAATACTTGCGCATGCTGAAAATGCCGTAGCACATCTAGCTGCCATTCTGTGATTTGAGTTTTGGGAATATTGCTATGATGCAGCTGATGATGCAACTCGATTTCTAGTGCCGTCCAATCGGGCAGAGCATGCAGGCCGGCGGGTGCGAGTAATTCGTCCAGTAGGATGGGATGATTGCCCAGGTAATCGCTGGCCCATTGGCTACTGTTTACTAATTTGGCCACGCGCGACAAGGTTTGTGGATATTCTTGCAATAATGCAAGGTAGGCGGAATATTGACCAATTTTCTCAAACAATTGCAGCGCGCGTTCCAGCGTAATTTCCATGGTGGGAAACTGAGTAATGGTTTCCATTAAAGTAGGCATCAATTCCAGAATACGTTCTTGATTAGTCTGATTAAATGCCTGAAAAACAGCACTGTCATAAAATTGTTGTACACGAGCAGTGACTTTATCCGGGTCCAGATAACCCATGATTTTTAGTTGTTTACTGAAAATTTTGGTGGTTTCGTCGTCGTTGCTTTGCCCCGGTTTGATTTGAGTGAAGGAATCGGGTTTGAGTGCTTTACGGCGGGATGAAAATATTTGTTCAAAATGGCGAGTAACGTGTCGACGATGCTGATCAAGATGCTGCAGGAAGTCGCCGTAGTCGTTAAAACCCATGCTGTTTGCAATTAGCTGCTGATCATCAGTTTGGTGCGGCAGATTCTGTGTTTGCTGATCATCCACATATTGCAAGCGGTGCTCAAGTTTGCGCAGAAAGTGATAGGCAGCAATCAGTTCATCCACTGCTTGCCTGGGCAAAGGCTGCTTTTGTTTTAACCTTTGTAACACTCCCAGTGTGGGGCGAATACACAAATCAGCATCCCGCCCTCCGCGAATGAGCTGAAATACTTGGGCAATGAATTCAATTTCACGAATACCACCAGGGCCAAGTTTGATATTATTATGCAATTCACGCCTATCTACTTCCTTGCGCAATTGTGTGTGTAAACGGCGCATGGCTTCATAGGCCTCAAAATCCAGATATTTGCGAAAGACGAAAGGCCGTACAATCAATTCCATTAGCGCCGCTTCAGCAATAGACGAGCCAGTGATGACGCGACTTTTTATCCAGGCATGCCGTTCCCATTCTCGCCCTTGTGTGACAAAGTAATCCTCCAACATGGGTAAACTGATCGTCAGTGGGCTGTTTTCTCCATACGGACGTAAACGCATGTCCACGCGGAATACGTAGCCATCCACGGTGTAATCGTTAAGACTGGCAATCAGTTTTTGTCCGAGTTTGGTGAAAAATTTCTGGTTGGTGATAGATTTTTCGCCATTGGTGGTGCCATCTTCGGGATAAATAAAGATCAGATCAACATCGGAGGATACGTTAAGCTCCCCCCCGCCTAGCTTGCCCATGGCGATAATTAACAGTTGTTGCTCTGTGCTTGTTTTTTCTCCTATAGGTTGGCCAAAGCGGGCCGGATTGGTAAGTGCGGTGTGGAGAAACTGCAGTGCAAATTGAATGGTCGTATCAGCTAGCGCTGTCATGGTGAGCATGACTTCATTCAAATCCGCCAATTTAGCCAGATCACGAGTGGCCAGGCGTAGTATGACGCGTTTGCGTAGTTGTCGTAGCCGTTGGTGTAAATCCACTTCGCTGTTTAGGTTTTTCGGGGTTTGCTGCAAGAAAGTGAGCATGGCTTCCCGACTGAAGGGGAGGTGTAGTTGCTCCTGTAGTTTCAGACGAAGCTCAGGTTCGCTGTCCAGTGTTCGTTTCAGAAAGCGGCTGTAAGGCAGGATGCTGTCAATGAGTGCGGCAGCTGGTGAAATATCAAATGGCGTAGTCATATGGAAATTGCATCATGTAATAGAGCTGCAATGCGTTTTAATAAAGAAGTATATGGTGGTGATACCACACTCATTTGAGAACGAGTTCAGTTATTTATTTTATACAGTACATCACTTTTGCTGATGAATTGGACGGTGAGGTGGCTATCATGCTCATATTCAATTTGTCATAATGCACACTTGTGTAAATAAAGCCTTACAAGCGCTGATTTTGAGTTGATCCGGTTTATGTCGCAGCATTTTTCACGTTATTGCCTGTTTTGTCTGAGTTGGTCAGGCAAATTGCTTTTGGCAAGTGTCATATTTTTTTGTCTGGTATTGCTGATATTGCGCCATTGGATTTTGCCAGATATTGAAAAATATCATACTGATATTGTTGCAGCGATTACTCGAGTTGCAGAGCAACCGATACAAATAAAAACGCTTCGAGCCGATTGGCGAGGATTGCGCCCTCGGCTATCAATGCAAGGTGTCAGCATATACGATCAGCAGGCGCGTCTGGCGTTGGTTTTGCCGAGCATTGAAGGAGCTATTTCATGGCGTTCTCTACTGCATGGTGAGCTGATTTTTCACGACATTGTAATTGATCAGCCTGCGTTGGTTATGCGCCGTGATGCAGAAGGATTGCTGCATGTTGCAGGCATGACTTTAAGCGGTGAACAGCAGGAGAGTGGTTTTTTTGATTGGTTATTGCGTCAACGCCATTTATTGATCAAGCGTGCGTTCATTTTTTGGCAGGATGATTTGCGGCATAAGGCAATTCAATATTTTGAATCTGTTAACTTACGTTTGCAAAATAAAGAAGGAGGTGATCGCCATCAGTTTGGGTTGCGTGCCAAATCCTCCAGTCCATTGTTTTCAAAAATAGATGTGCGTGGAGATTTGACGGGTGATTCGTTACAAACGCTATCAACCTGGCAGGGCCGTATGTTTGCGCAGCTGCAGGATTTTGATCTGCAACATTGGCAAGAGTGGTTGATATTACCGACCGATGTGGTGCTTACACGAGGGCAGGGTAGCGTACGTGCCTGGATGGATATTGAGACAGGTGACATTGCAAGTTGGGTGGCAGATATGAATTTGCAAGCAGCCACGCTGCGTTTTGCCCAGCAGCCACCGTTATCTATTCGCCATTTGCGTGGCCGTAGCGGTTGGAACAGGAAGGAAGATGATACAGGTGTTGAGGAACAGTGGTTTGTACGCAATTTGCGTCTTGCACTAAATAAGCAGCCATCACAGCGGTCTTTTACGCCAATTACTGCAGCATGGCATGTTTACCATCGCAAAGATCACCAACCGGCGGAATATCGGTTACAGGTGGATCAACTCGATCTAGGTATGCTAACTCAATTGGCTGCATATTTGCCGTTAGCAAGCACGCAATATGATTTTCTAGCCAATTTGTCTCCGCGTGGACTTATCAAACATGCAGATTTTGAGTGGCAAGCGAATTGGGATAAAACTCCTGTTTTTAAAGCACGGGCGACTTTCAATGATTTTGCCGTGCAATCATTTGGTGCATACCCAGCAATTGAAGGGGCCAGCGGTGTTGTTAGCATCACAGAAAAAGGAGGTTCTGTATTTTTATCCTCAAATGGAATGACGTTATATGATGCGCCCCAGCTTACAGAAAAGTTAGTTTTTCATATGTTGGTTGGGCGGGTGGATTGGATAAATGCGCATGCTGACGCAGCTTTTCAACTGAGGCTTAATCATGTTGTTTTTGCAAGTAATGTTGGCAATGGTGCGTTGCAAGGGCACTATGCCTTAAAACAAGATTCGCCGGCTCAAATTGATTTGACTGGACGTTTATCGCAGGCAGATTTGCCATTGCTGAGTCAGTATGCCAATCAATTGTTTGAAAATTCTACCACTCAAAAAATAAGCGAAACGCTGCTTGTTGGCCGGTTGCGCGATACAGAATTTCGGCTGCAGGGTGAGCTGGAGCATCACTCTGATAACGATAATTTGTCCATTCATATTGAAACAGATATTGATCAGACTGCCATCAGAATCTCGGATGATTGGCCAGTTGTGACGGATGTTGCTGGGCATATTTCAGTGCAAAACGAAATTTTCGGAGTGGATCTTGCTTCAGCAAAGGTTGCGGGTCTGAATTTCCAGATGCTATCGCTGCAAACCAATAATTTATATGCAGAGCAACCTGAAATCAAGATCAAAGGGTTAGCGCATAGTGATGGAAAAGAGGTGATGCACCTGTTGCGCAAGGTGGATATCAATCCACATACAAATGAATTTCTGAATCAGACTAAACTGTTTGGGCAAGGGCATTTGCAGTTTGATACTGCTTTGCTATTGACTGCGGAAGGATTATCGGTTGCAAATTTGCAGGGAGCGTATCAGTTCATAAATAACCGCATTGATTTTGATCCTTACGTTCCGGATTTTTATCAGCTCAATGGCACATTGGCATTTACTGACGCGGGTATTACACTAAAGAACGCACATGCTCAATTGCTAGGCGGGCCGATTGAGATAGCTTCCAATGTTTCCTCTACGGGAGAAACACATATTGTAGGCAAAGGACAAGTTGATTTTGATCACTTTAAAACAGTTAATAAAGCGCTTGCCAATCCAGCTAAGTTATCGAGTTTATGGACGCAATTTGCGCACGGTAGTACGGATTGGCAATTTGATATAGGGATTGGGCATGATCGCTCTGATATTGTGATTGAATCTTCCTTGAAAGGGGTGGAATTACTGTTTCCAGCGCCTTTTGCCAAAATAGCTGTAAAAAAATTACCTTTCCGTTTGGAAAGATCGTTTATCCAGCCACATGATGATCATATTCGCTTGCATTACGGGGATATAGTGAATGCCGAATTCCAGCGTCGCCATGAAAAAATACATTTTTATCATCCAATGCGCGGTGTTGTTCACTTTGGTGGTAAAAGCAAATTACCGCGCGCTCAAAATACCCAAGTTAAAGGCAGTGTTTCCAAGCTGGAATGGGATCAGTGGCGAGAGTTATTTCAACGGCATGCGGAAATAAGCGCCACCATTGATCCTGCTGCTCGTGGGCTAAGTAATATTTTAACGAGTTCCATGCAGTTTGATCTGAAAATTGATCAGTTTGAGTTTTTGTCCAGCTTGTTTAATCAAGCGCAGCTTGTGGTTGATAAGCGGGAAGATTTGTGGAAGATACAAGCAGCTAGCCGTGAAGTAACAGGTGATATTACTTGGCATGCTGCTTTGCCACAGCGTATTACTGCCCGTTTAAGTAAATTTATCTTGCCGCAAGCAGCGTCCGAATCAGTTTTATTAGCACGTGCTCCTCATGCTCCTGGAAATTGGCCAGCGTTGGATATTGAAGCGGATGAATTATTTAAGGATGAAGTCTTACTGGGGCAGATGAAGATGAGTGCGGTACAGCAAGCAAATGGCTGGAGAGTAGAAAATTTGGATATTCGTCATTCGGATAGCCGTTTGTTGATGGATGGGTTATGGGAGAATCACCGCCCGCCCTATCGGGTACTGAGTCGTGTTCAGCTGCAATCCAACAATATTGGTAAATTTTTTAAGCGTTATGGTTATCCTGATCGGGTTGCTCGCGGTGAAGGTGTACTAGCAGGTGAGTTAAGGTGGGTTGGCCGACCTTTCTCAATCGATTTTCCAACTTTATCCGGCAAATTGCAGCTCAGTGCTCAATATGGACAATTTACTGAGCTCAAGCCAGGTATTGGCAGATTGTTAGGAGTTTTTGATTTGAAATCTTTGCCGCGCAGATTAACGTTAAATTTTTACGATATTTTTGGCGAAGGTTTTAGTTTTGATCGGGTGGATGGGTTAATGCTTATCGATGACGGTGTTGTTGCAACAGATAATTTACATATTGCGGGCAGTTCCGCAGAATTAGCATTGAGTGGGAAATGGAATTTAGTGGATGAAACCCAGGCGTTGAATTTAAAAGTCTATCCTTCATTTGGATTAGTGACGCCTATTGCTGGGCTGGCTGCCATGGTAACTTCAGGCACTTTGCAAGATCCATTTAATCGTGTGTTGTTCAATGAGTATATGATAACTGGTAGCTGGAGCGATCCTGTTGTCGTTAAATTGGACCAGGAAGAAGATCAGACTGAGAGGCCAAAAGCAGAGCAATCTTCACCGTAAATAATTTGCCTGAACGCGGTATGATTGCGTGTTTTAGAGCAAATAATCAGAATGATATTGCTGTTGTTGTATGTAAAGTATGGCCACGTCTAATATTGAAGAAAGCCTACTATTTACACGTTTGTTATTGAAATGAAATGATCAGTTCGGAGCACAATACAGTTGAATAATAAAATTTTGCTACGAATGATTCGATAATATTAATAAATCGATGTACAGAGGAGAGAAAAACCATGTCGACTAATACAGATGCTGAATTGACTGCTTTTCCTAGTTCAAAGACTGGTGCAAAAGTGAAGGTGGCTGCTGTGCAGATGGCTTCTGGCCCAAGTGTGACGGCCAATCTTGAAGAAGCTGCACGCTTGATTGAGGAAGCGGCTGACAAGGGCGCTCAATTGATCGTGCTACCTGAGTATTTCTGTATTATGGGGCTGAAGGATACCGATAAGTTGGCAGTGCGTGAAAATCCTGGAGAAGGGGAAGTTCAGAATTTTTTGAGTGAAACTGCCAAACGATTAGGTGTCTGGTTAGTGGGTGGGTCAGTACCGTTGGTTTCGCCAGTATCTGACAAGATATACAACAGCTGTTTGGTATATGATGAACAGGGTCAGCAAGTAGCACGTTACGACAAAATCCATTTATTTGGGTTATCGCTGGGCAGTGAGAATTTTGCCGAGGAAAAAACGATTGATGCAGGTAATCGTGTGGTCGCGATAGATTCCCCTTTTGGCCGAATGGGGCTATCTATTTGCTACGATCTGCGTTTCCCTGAGTTGTATCGTATGATGGGGAAAGTGGATATTATTTTGGCTCCGTCCGCATTTACGGCGATTACTGGCAAAGCGCATTGGGAAACATTAATACGTGCACGCGCCATTGAAAATCAAGCGTATTTGATTGCGCCAGCCCAAGGCGGATTTCATGTCAGTGGACGTGAAACCAATGGAGACAGCATGATTGTTGATCCATGGGGGGTGGTACTTGACCGTCTTCCGCGCGGGGCAGGGGTGGTGATAGCAGAGATTGATCGAGCTTATCAATCAAGTGTACGTGCCAGTTTGCCTGCTTTGGAACATCGTTGTTTATTAGCTTGTTAGGATTTATTAGCATCTGTTCAATGTCTCACGCTTAGTGAAATACTGATGCAGTGATATTTATCTTTGGTGTAGTACCAGTTGATCAAACCAACTATTGATTTCTCTAAAATGATTATTTTGAAATGACTGATTCATTTGCAATAGCTAATCGATATTTAATGGCTCCGTACGAGTTAAGCGCCACCAAATTACAGCATGTGTTTGGTCAAATTCTGACACGTCAAATTGATTATGCGGATATCTATTTTCAATATAGCCGCTCAGAGGGCTGGATGCTGGAAGAAGGTATCGTCAAATCAGGCAGCTTCAAGATTGATCAAGGCGTGGGAGTACGCGCAATTAGCGGTGAAAAAACAGCCTTTGCTTATTCAGATGATATTAGTAACCAGGCTTTATTGTCCGCCGCACAGGCAACACGTGCTATTGCCGCGCAAGGAAACGAAGCACAAACGCGTATAGCTGGCTTATCGGGAAACCATGTTAGTTCAGCGTTATATTATCCAGCAGTAGATCCCATCGCGCTTTACCAGGATAGTGACAAGATTGCCTTGTTAGAGCGCATAGAACAATTTGCACGAGCACTGGACACACGTGTCATCCAGGTAATGGCATCTCTGGCCGGAGAATACGAAGTAATCATGGTTGCGCGTAGTGATGGTGTGCTGGCAGCAGATGTGCGCCCTTTGGTGCGGCTATCTTTGCAGGTAATAGTGGAAGAGAATGGCCATCGTGAACAAGGAGGTGCCGGCGGTGGTGGGCGTTTTAATTATGGTTATTTTACAGATGAAATATTGCAGCGTTACGCGCAAGAAGCCGTGCATCAAGCAGTCACGAATTTGGATGCCAAGCCTGCTCCTGCTGGAAATATGACCGTAGTGCTGGGTAATGGTTGGCCAGGTATTTTATTGCATGAGGCTATTGGGCATGGTTTGGAGGCTGATTTTAATCGTAAAGGCAGCTCAACTTTTTCTGGACGTATTGGGGAGCGTATCGCTGCTGCAGGGGTAACCGTGGTGGATGATGGCACAATACGAGATCGTCGTGGATCTTTGAATGTTGATGACGAAGGTAATCCAACGCAATGTACTGTGCTGATTGAAGACGGTATACTCAAGGGCTATCTTCAAGATAATCTAAATGCTCGATTAATGAAGCAAGCAGTTACTGGTAATGGCCGGCGCGAATCATTTGCCCATATTCCTATGCCTCGCATGACTAATACTTATATGCTAAATGGCGATAAGGATCCGGAAGAAATTATCTCTTCTGTTAAACATGGCTTATTTGCTGCGAATTTTGGTGGAGGTCAAGTTGATATCACCAGTGGAAAATTTGTATTTTCTGCTGCAGAAGCTTACATGATTGAGGATGGTAAGATTACTTATCCAGTAAAAGGGGCGACATTAATTGGTAACGGGCCAGATGTGCTGACGCGTGTGACTATGATCGGTAATGATATGGCACTAGATCCTGGTATTGGCACATGTGGCAAAGAAGGCCAAAGTGTTCCAGTAGGCGTGGGGTTGCCTACTTTGCGCGTGGATGGGCTAACGGTTGGAGGAACAAACGGATAGTTTTTCTGTATATTGCGCATTCTTAATCAATTAACAAATTAAACGTGAGGTTGTTTTTATAATTATAAAATGAGAGAACTTATTTTAAATCTGGGAATTTCCTGTTATGAGTACTGAATTGACAGGCGCTGAAATTACGATACGTTGTTTGCAGGAGGAGGGAGTCAATCATATTTTTGGCTACCCGGGTGGAGCGGTACTGTTTCTGTATGACGAATTATTCAAGCAAGATAAAATCAAGCATATCTTGGTACGACATGAACAGGCAGCGGTTCATGCCGCGGATGGCTATGCGCGTTCCAGTAATCAAGTTGGTGTTGCTTTGGTAACCTCCGGCCCCGGAGTGACGAATGCTGTTACCGGGATTGCAACCGCCTTTATGGATTCCATTCCACTGGTCATCATTAGTGGGCAGGTCCCAACCGCAGCCATTGGGCAGGATGCGTTTCAGGAAGTGGACACGGTTGGAATTACACGACCTTGCGTCAAACATAACTTTCTGGTGAAAGATGTTACAGAACTGGCAGCAACGATAAAAAAAGCGTTTTATATTGCATCAACAGGTCGGCCTGGTCCTGTCTTGGTAGATATTCCCAAGGATGTTACGCAGCAAAAGGCTGAATTCAATTACCCAGCCAGTGTATCTTTGCGTTCCTATAATCCAGTAGTTACTGGAGATATGCAGCAGATCAAGCAAGCGATGCAAATGATCTTAAAGGCAAAGCGCCCGATGATCTATTTTGGCGGGGGCGTGATTCTAGATAATGCTGCAGCGGAATTAACAGAATTTGTAAAAATGCTGAATTTTCCGTGCACAAGCACTTTGATGGGGTTAGGTGGTTATCCCTCTACTGATCGACAATTTGTTGGAATGCTGGGTATGCATGGTACTTATGAAGCCAATATGGCTATGCAGTACTGTGATGTGTTAATTGCAATCGGTGCGCGTTTTGATGATCGGGTAATCGGTAATCCCAAGCATTTTTGTAATGAGGAAAGAAAGATTATCCATATTGATATTGATCCATCTTCAATATCCAAGCGTGTTGAGGTTGATATCCCGATCGTAGGGAGTGTAACAGCAGTATTAAACGAGTTGAATATGCTGCTTAAAGCAAGCAGAGAAACAATCGATTCTGGTGTTTTATCCAAATGGTGGGAGCAAGTTGAGTTGTGGCGCGCGCGCGATTGTTTAAAATATGATCGAGCGGCGAGTATTATCAAGCCACAGATGGTGGTAGAAAAACTCTATGAAATTACCAATGGCGATGCCTTTATCACTTCTGATGTTGGCCAACATCAAATGTGGGCAGCCCAATTTTATAAATTTGATAAACCACGTCGCTGGATAAATTCTGGTGGATTAGGCACCATGGGATTTGGCTTGCCAGCAGCAATGGGTGTGCAGTTAGCTAATCCGGGCAGTATGGTGGCCTGTATCACAGGTGAAGCTAGCATTCAAATGTGTATACAGGAGCTGTCCACCTGCAAACAGCATGATTTGCCAGTTAAAATTATTAACTTGAACAATCGCTACATGGGGATGGTGCGGCAGTGGCAGGAGTTTTTCCACGGCAATCGTTACGCAGAATCCTACGTGGATGCATTGCCTGATTTTGTTAAATTGGCTGAAAGCTATGGACATGTTGGTATGCGCATTGATAAACCAGGAGATGTGGAAGGTGCGCTAAAAGAGGCTTTTGAATTAAGTGATCGGCTGGTATTCATAGATTTTATTACCGATCAAACCGAAAATGTTTTCCCGATGGTGCCAGGTGGCAAGGGATTATCTGAGATGATTCTGGTGTAACACATGAGACATATTATTTCTTTATTGATGGAAAATGAGGCAGGCGCCTTGTCGCGTGTAGCAGGTTTATTTTCTGCTCGTGGTTACAATATTGAGTCACTCTCCGTTGCTCCTACTGAGGATCCAACCTTATCACGCATGACGTTGGCAACAACTGGTTCTGAAGCGGTTGTTGAACAGATCATCAAACAACTAAATAAATTGATCGAAGTGGTCAAATTAATTGATTTGAGTGATGAAGGTTATGTTGAGCGAGAACTAATGCTCGTTAAGCTAAGAGCGGTGGATGAGGAGCGTGAGGAAATTAAACGCCTTGTTGATATTTTTCGTGGCAATATCATTGATGTGACAAATAAAATTTACACGATAGAGCTAACAGGCACGCAATCAAAATTAGATGGCTTTTTGCAGGCAATCGATCGTAATTTAATTCTGGAAATCGCTCGAACGGGAGTTTCTGGCCTCGGGCGCGGCGAACGAATCTTGAAACTATAAATTCTCACGCGCTTATTGATAATGAATCTGGATTTCATCAATGGCGTATCAGCTGATCAAATTACATAAAACATTCAGAAAGGAAAATAATGAAAGTTTATTACGATAAGGACGCAGATTTATCCCTCATCAAAAATAAGAAAGTTGCTATTATTGGTTATGGTTCACAGGGACACGCACATGCCAATAATTTAAACGACTCAGGCGTAGAAGTCGTGATCGGCTTGCGCAGAGATAGCATATCCTGGGATAAAGCGGAAAAGGCGGGCTTGTCTGTGAAGGAGGTAAGTAACGCAGTTAAAGGGGCTGATGTGGTGATGTTGTTGTTGCCAGATGAAAAGATGGCATCCATCTATCAGGCTGACATTGAACCTTCCTTGAAACAAAATGCCGCTTTGGCTTTTGCACATGGTTTTAATATCCACTATGGGCAGATTATTCCGCGTGCAGATCTGGATGTCATTATGATTGCTCCCAAGGGACCTGGTCATTTGGTGCGATCAACCTACACGCAGGGAGGCGGCGTTCCATCTTTGATCGCTGTTCATCAAGATAAATCGGGCCGGGCACGTGATCTGGCCCTTTCTTATGCGGCAGCCAATGGCGGGACGCGTGGCGGTGTGATTGAGACCACCTTCAAAGAAGAAACGGAAACCGATTTGTTTGGAGAACAAGTGGTGTTGTGTGGTGGTTTGACATCGCTCATCCAGGCTGGTTTTGAGACTTTAGTAGAAGCGGGTTATGCGCCAGAGATGGCCTATTTTGAATGTCTGCACGAAGTTAAACTGATTGTAGATCTTATCTATGAAGGTGGCATTGCCAACATGCGTTATTCCATATCCAATAATGCAGAATATGGTGATGTTTCCAGAGGGCCTCGTATTATCACGGAAGAAACGCGTCATGAAATGCGCAAAATTTTGCGTGAGATTCAAACGGGTGAATATGCGCGTGAATTTATTTTGGAACATCATGCAGGTGCACCGGTGTTGAAATCCAGTCGGCGTTTAGCAGCTGAACATCCCATTGAGACAGTTGGTTCAAGGTTGCGTGACATGATGCCGTGGATCAAGAAAAACAAACTTGTTGATCAGGCAAAAAACTAAGTCTATGGCGAATTTTTACTATCCACATCCATTTATTGCCCGTGAAGGTTGGCCTTTTATTGTAGGAAGTTTTGTTATTGCGCTATTGGTAAATTATTTTGCCGGTTGGCTTTGGGCTCTTCCTTTATGGGTACTTGCTTTATTTGTACTACAATTTTTTCGTGATCCCCCTCGCGCTATACCGGAACTCGCTGGCGCTGTATTGGCTCCAGCAGATGGGCGTATCGTCGCTGTAGATAAAGTACAAGATCCTTTCCTTGCGCGAGAAGCACTAAAGGTAAGTGTTTTCATGAATGTTTTTAATGTGCACTCAAATCGTAGTCCGGTAGATGGTGAAATATGTGATCAATGGTATTTTCCAGGTAATTTTCTGAATGCTAGTTTGCCTAAAGCTTCTGTGGAGAATGAGCGTAATGCTTTATGGATCAAGGCTGAGGGTGGGCGCGATGTCACTTGTGTTCAGATAGCTGGCTTGATCGCAAAACGCATTGTTTGTCATGTAAAACCCGGGGAAAAACTAGCTCGAGGACAACGTTTTGGCTTTATTCGCTTTGGCTCACGTGTGGATGTTTATCTTCCGTTAGAAACAAAAATCAACGTTGGTATTGGCGATAAGGTACGGGCAACTCAAACAATATTGGCTGAGTTTCGTTGATTATTTCCAGCTGATATTCATGACATACATTTATGCAGGAAGCTGATTCGGAACAATTACCTGTTACACATGTTCGTTGGAGAAGACGAGGTATCTATTTGTTACCTAATCTTTTTACAACGGCAGCATTATTTGCAGGATTTTATGCAATTGTGCAGGCAATGAATGGCTATTATGAACATTCAGCTATTGCAATCTTTATAGCGATGGTGCTCGATGGCCTGGATGGACGAGTAGCACGTCTCACACATACCCAGAGTGAATTCGGAGCAGAGTACGATAGTTTATCCGATATGGTTTCGTTTGGTGCAGCACCAGCCCTTATCATGTATGAATGGGCCTTAAAAGATATGGGGAAACTGGGCTGGATTGCAGCGTTTATCTATTGTTCCTGCGCTGCATTACGCTTGGCTCGTTTTAATGTTTCCATTGAAGTAATCGACAAGAAATTTTTTCAAGGATTACCAAGCCCGGCAGCAGCAGCGTTAATCGCCGGCACAATGTGGGTGGTACTGGATTTCGATATTAATGTTGAGGATATTAAGTGGCTTGCCTGGATTATGACATTATTTGCTGGGTTGACTATGGTCACAAATATTCCCTATTACAGTGGTAAAGAGATTAATCTACAGAAAAAAGTTTCATTTTTTGTTGTACTTCTTCTACTCTTGTTTTTCTTCGTCTTGATTCCAAGTCATCCTCCATTAGTATTGTTTGGAATATTCTTCATTTATGCTTTATCTGGCTACTCGATGAAAATCTGGCGATTCTATAAAAATAGGAAACGCCGAGAATTGCGTGAAAATATTTAATTAATCTAGGTGTTTAGTCCCACGGTGTGCTGGAATAGGCCAAAGATAAAACGATCTGGCTCATTTATCCAGATTTTGCAGATGTATTCATAGAGTGTTAAGCCTTTGCGTGTTTTTAGTCTTTTGGTGAAATTATAAGCCATCACAAAACTATGGAGATAGGCCTTCAACTGATCGTGTGAGTCGTAATAATACCGCTTTACAGTTGTGGTTCGATTCATGCGTTCGACCTGACCATTGGCCAGGGATGGTTGGGTTTGGTGAGGCGGTGCTCGATGCCGTTGAAAGCAGCGATCAGGCTTGACGGATTAAATGCACAATGCTTGGTTGCAGCGCATATAGATAATCATCAGCGGTAGCAGCGTATGTTTGCGAAACGCTACAACAGCAGCTTCTTCTTCCAGACTTAAAACGGTTGAGCGCGACTCTTTGGGGTCCATTGGTGTATCGTGGGTGAATTCCTGCTTCCGCCACTTTGCTACCGTTTCTGGATTAATCTCATGCCGCTTGGCCAGAACATGCAGACTCTCTTGACTATATTGTATCGCTCGACGCACCGCCGCTGTGATTTATGTCTTGGTTAATCACATCTCCTTCTACAACAATGAATTGTCTACTTGACGGAGAAGCTTACAAAAAATCATATGTAAATGTAGTAGTGTCAATTTTATTTTATATTTGACGCTATTTCTAGAAGTTAATTGAAGTTGTTGCCTGAATAAAATAGGCGATACGCAAAATTTTTATGATATATGTATAGCTATTATTCTTAGGAGCAGGTGGATAAATGGAGAATGAAATTATTAATGATTTTATTTGTGTGAAATGCCAAGGAAAACTGTTTCGTTCTGAACAGAAACTCTGTTGTAGTAGCTGTATGAGTGAATTTATTATAAATAATGGCATTATTGATTTTCGTGGGAACCGACAAAGTTATTATTTTAATCCTGTTTCTACTACCGACATGGATACTCTTATTAAGCAAATGGAAGAGAGTAATTGGTCACAAACAGTAAGATCATTTATTAAATATGTTGGTCCAAAATCACCTGATTCTTGGATAGATAATTTAGTAGTGGATAGCCGCTACGCTTGGAAGATTTTTCTCAATTCGAATGAGAACAAAAGTTTGCTTGATATCGGTTGCGGCTTGGGAAATTTAGTGTCTAACCTTGCCCCGCATTTTGGCCAAGTTTATGCCATGGACCTTACTTATAAGAGATTACAGTTTACACAAAAAAGATCTTCAATTTTTAATACTTCGGATGATATTAGATTTATTGCTGGTGGAGATCAAAAATATTTACCGTTTCCAGATCACTCGGTGGATTGTGTAACGCTATCTGGAGTTTTGGAATGGGTGGGAGAAGGAGATACGGCTCTTTATAATTCAGGCAGTAAATTGCGTAGAATTTGGTATATGCTGGCAAATTATTTTGGTGAATCTAGCCCGCGCAATATACAAATTGCTTTTTTAAAAGAGATAAAAAGAATATTAAAAGAGGATGGCCAGCTATTTGTAGGAATCGAGAACCGGCTTAACTATGAATACTTTATAAATCGGCCAGATCACCATTCAAATTTAAAATATGGCTCCTTAATGCCAAGGTTTATAGCAAATTTATATTCTATTTTTGCTAAGCATCAACCATATAGAACATTCACGTATTCAATACCAGGGTATAGAAAGTTATTTGCTGAAGCTGGTTTTGATTCTTTAGAATTTATTGGATTATTTGATGGATATAGCTTTCTTAGAAAAATGTTACCTTTTGCGGAAACAGGTAAAACTTGGCAACCAAGCAAGCCACGATCATTAAAGAAGAAAATATCTTCAAATAAATATTTTGTGCCGGCCTATGGCATTGTTGCATCTTCTGCCAAAAGAAAGAGTACTAGTTTACATGACAGGATTTTTAACGCTATTGCTCAGAAAATGAGGGAAGATGCATCTTCAAATTTTACTGTCAGAAATTATATTGTGACGAACAAAGAAAAGTTGGTCATGAATTGTAATATAGCAGCTAAGGATGTTGTAGTTAAAATACCATTGAATGAAGCATCGTTATTCGCACAACAAAAAAATAAGGAGTTGTTAATTAAGATGGCCGGGCTATCTGTATCTCCTGATTTTGTTTGTCAGGTGGAAGAGGAGGGACTTCAAGGGTTTGTAGAAGAAGAAATTAAAGGAAATCCAATATCTTCTTTATTTCTACCTCAATCAAAAACATCCCTTAAAAATTTATATCAAGATATAGGTGAATTGTTAGGTAAATTAAATCCTCCAGAATCTATTATATCTGAAGAAAAATTTGAGTTTTCAGGAGATATTTATAAACGAGTCGTCGAACGTCCCTTAAAAACTTTGTTTGCGGTGCTTGAAGACAAAGGTTTGCACGATTATCTGCATGGATATTTCTCAGAAAATTTAAAAGGCAAGTATATCGGCTCTGGCGTGTACCATGGTGATTTGAGTGTAAGCAATATTATAGTGACTCCTAATGGTTCCTATCAATTGATAGATTGGGAAGGAGGAATGGAGAACGGAATTCCAATATTGGACGCGATTAATTTTATTGGGAGTAGCTATCGTTATACCAATACGCGAGCAAGCATGAGAGATACAATAAATATGTTAATTGGTGATGATTTTAAAGAATCTGAAGAGTGGCAATTCTTGGCCAAGCAATATGAATATTGGGAAATTGACCTCGACTTGCATAAAGGTTTGGTATATCTAAATTGGTTAAGTAGTGTGTCGCATTTGCTTCCGTTTTCCTTGCGGTTTAATGAAAAAAACATCAATAAGTTTATCTATGATGTTGTTGCTGAGATGAAATAAGGATACAAGTGTTTACTTTTTCCAATGAATCTCTATTTCATGACTAAAATAGCTAACCGGATGGATACTAATAATTAATCTTGATTTGTTCAGAATTACGAAGATATGCCGTTCTGGAGCAGAAATAACTTTTTCGTTACGGTGCCCAATATTTTTTGAATATGTATAAATTAGTTCGTCGGCTTTTGAACAAACTAACGGGTGGTAGCCAATCCCAGATATATCAGCCAGTTTTGTCGGAGCAAGCGTTTAATTTATATATTTTACATAAATGTCCAGATATCTTTTCTGGTAACGTAGAGCATGCCCACGAGTTTTCTGACTCTGAGTATACTAACTACATTGCTTTAGCATTTAGAGAAAAGATCAGTTCACGATTTTTTTTGCAGCCAGCTGATGTTGATAAACTTTGTCAACGAGCATATCAACCTGATTCTATTTGGAGCCATCAATTGACCAGGTTTGTGTCTCAAGTGCTAGATGATGGTATGTTCATCTATGCGGAGCAAGGGCCAAAATTATCTGGAGAATTTCCTTGGCAATCAATTCCAGTGGGTCCGGGAGGAGATAGCTTATATTCAATCAAGCCCCATCGTTTTTCTTTTCTTCCTCGGTTAGCGCTAGCGACTTATCTGCGGTTAATTCCATCTAACTATCTTTTAGAAATTGTGGATAGTTGGATGAAGAAAGCTGAAGAAGGTAAGAGCTCATTATTTTATGTTTCTAACTTAGTTGTTATTCAACGTATGCTCGCAACTACCTGGGCATGGCTTTTTCTTGCAGCAAGACCTGTGACACGAAGTATAGAAGAATTGGGATTAGAAAGTCGTTTGCTCAGAATATTATGGGCAGATATCCAATTTTTAATACCAAGAATTGGTTCTTCTGTACCCAACAATCATTTGCTCGCTGATCGTTTTGCTGCTTGTTTTATACAAATGGTTATTCCAGAGTTTTGTCAACAGATAGAATTTTCTGATGTTGAAGAAAAATTTCGAGAGGAGTTTCTTCGACAAACGTATGATGATGGTGGAAGTTTTGAGCATTCTGCACATTACCACGAGTTTGCGTGTGAAATGGGAGTAGCTTATCTTTTACTTTGTTATAAGCAAGGGCGCGAGTCTAATAAGGAAATTTATAATAGGATTAAGATGCTGCTTCACTTTCAAGCTGCTTTGACAGGACCCAATACGAAAACTCCGCTTGCATTTGGTAACGCAACTGAAGATGGATTGTTTCCTTTGGATGGAGGAAAAGGTTGGTGTTCTGGTTCGTTACGTGAAATTTATCGAGCTCTTTTCGCTGCTCAAATTACATCTACTCCTAATGATGATCCTTCAGTGGAGCGAGCTTTTTGGTTGCTTGCAGGAAAGCTTCGAGAATCTGATCAAAACATTGAGAATGATCTTATATGCCAATCTTTTCCTGAGGGCGGCATTCATGTTTATCCTGATAGCGAACTGGGTGGAAGGTTAGTGTTCCGTAGTGGTCCACTTGCTGATACTACTGTAGTAGCTGGGCATACACATGCGGATCTTCTAAGCATTTGTTTATCTGTAGGTGAACAGATGATTTTAGGAGACTCAGGAACATATACTTATCGTGGATTATCTAGTAAGTGGCCAGAGAGTTCCCCTGATTGGCGTAACTATTTTGCTGGTCCCATCGCACACAATACCCTGTGCATTGAAGGACAAGATCCTTTCGGTAAAATTGTAGGAGATTTTAGAAAATTCGATATTCCTCCTCCTCTGAAATGCCACTACTCTATTAGCCCATCTCTAGCCTGGTGTGAGGGCAAACTTTCTGATGTGGGTATTTATTCAGGTTATATTAGAGGTTGTGTTCATGTGAAAGGGTATTACTGGGTGATCTATGATGATCCTTCTTTGCTAGAAATAGATGATCAATTATGTTGGTACGGTTTTCAGTGTACCCCTGGTTCAGAGCTGTCGAACTTTTCTCCAAAGACACTCCAAATAGAAAATAATAGCAAAAATTTATTTTTAACATCTAGTTTCTCAGATTCTCCCGAGATTATAGAAGGGAATCTTGATCCTCCCGGAGGATGGTTCTCTTCAGGTTATGGTTCACTTTCGCCTGCGCCACAGATTCGCTATAAACTTGAGCATTTCTTGCCTTCCGCGTTTGTCATTACAACTCAACCTGAAGCAATCCCTGAATTAATCAGTGTAAGTGTAGAAAATGATGAGAGTTCCATTATATTAACTCTAAAGAGTACCCATAATGAAGATTGGTTGATCATCAACAAGAATATCAATAATGCATGTGTTTATAGTGGCCTTGTATTTACTGGGCAGCTGCTCTGGATCAGATTCGTGGCGGAGAAGCCTGCGTTATTAAGATGGTCTAATGGACATCATATTTCATGGGAAAAGTACGGGATAACTTTAAATTTAGAAGAAGCTGCAGATAAT
Organism: Nitrosomonas stercoris; assembly: GCA_006742785.1. Classification (NCBI taxonomy): domain Bacteria; kingdom Pseudomonadati; phylum Pseudomonadota; class Betaproteobacteria; order Nitrosomonadales; family Nitrosomonadaceae; genus Nitrosomonas; species Nitrosomonas stercoris. The sequence continues at coordinate 1,853,053 of AP019755.1, forward strand.
GTACTTGTTTTGTAACTTAAAGTTGAGCGAACTAGGTAGATAATAAAGAAAAAGACCGGTGGAAGAAAGATCTCGGTTGAGGTGCGAGCAACAGTTTTAATTAGAGTAGTGATAGTTTGTAAATCCCGTCTTAAATAGTGTTTAAGAACAGTAATTCTATTTTTCCTACGGCTTTTTCTACTTTCATTATTTTGTCTGATAAAAACTACTTGAAGATAATCGACAGACGATGAAATCGCGTAAATATACTGTTTCTAATCAATCCGTTGACTATAACCCTGCACGTGAAATTTTGCGTGGAGTCTCATGGTCAATTTTTATGCGATGGGTTATCAGGTTTATAGGCGTCATAAGTACGCTGATCCTAGCTAGGATCCTTAGTCCAGAAGATTTTGGGATTGCAGCAATGGGAAGTCTCATGATTGGTCTACTTTTTTCTATTACTGAATCTGGAGCAGCATCACTGCTTATTCGTACGAAGGAGTTTGATCAAGCTCATTGTGATACTGCGTGGACTATTTCATTGCTTCAAAATATTATTGTAGGGCTATTAATTGTTATTTTAGCGCCGATGGCAGCCGTGTATTTTAATGAGCCTCGAGTAATTGAAGTCTTGTATATCTTGGCAGTTGCAGTATTAGTGGGAGGTTTTGGAAGTATTGGTCCCACCTTGATAAGAAGAGAATTAAAGTTTGATCTCGATTTTCGTTTTAATATTTATAAAAAATTGTCAGCATTCTTTCCAACAGTAGGGTTGGCAATATGGTTGGGTGATTATTGGGCATTAATATTTGGTACTCTTATAGGAACCATCTTGAGTGTTCTGATCAGTTATATTATTCATCCTTACCGTCCATCCTTTTCATTGGCGCGAGGTCTGGAGTATTTACATTTTTCACTATCTATAATTCCAATGCAAATAGCCTATAAGCTGCATGAAATGGCTCCAAAATTTATAATCGGAGGGATTGGTAATGCGAGTGTTATGGGTAATTTTACAGTTTCAAGTGATTTGGCTACTTCATTTACGCATGAAATTGTTAGTCCTATTGGCAGAGGGCTCTATCCTAATTATGCGCGACTGATGGATGATCGTACTCAATTGACTGAGTTTTATATAAAAATACTAGGCACAATAATATTGCTGGTTGTTCCGATGGGGGCGGGAGTATCTGTTACCTCTGCTGATCTGGTAGCCACATTATTAGGAGAAAAGTGGAATAGAGCTGTTCCTTTGGTTGAATATTTGGCTTTTAGTGGGATGCTTTATGCAATCACCTTCGTAATGTATAACCAAATTCTGGTAGCTGCGGGTCGCGAGCGACCCGCAGCCATACTTGCCTGGATCAGATTGTTTATTACGGTACCTGTTTTATGGTTAGGATTATCTTTTGAGGGAGCACTTGGTCTTGCGAAAGCAACAGTTGTTGCTCCATTAATTTATTTACCGCTTGTTTATTTAGAAGTGAGGCAAGTGGTTAATCTGTCTATTTTAGCAATAGCTAAAATATCATGGCGTCCAATTTTAGGGGCAGTAGTAATGTACTTATCTGTTGAGCTATTCCATTTAGAGAGTGTTGATTGGGCAATCCTCAGATTGATAAGTGACGCAATGTTTGGGGCAGGTGTTTATACGATTACGGTTGTGGGTTTATGGGTATTGTCTGGTCGACCACAAGGGGTAGAACATATGAGCATTAATTTGGTCAGGAAAAAACTAAATAAAGTAAGGATGGACTGGTCAACTAAATGTAGTTCAAATAAAGTATAACTAAAGGTTACAGTCTTGTCTTTGCGCGATATTGTTTTAGGTATTGTTATCCTCGTTGCCGGGTTATATGCACTGCGTCGTGCGTGGACTGGTGTATTACTTTGGACTTGGATAAGTGTTATGAACCCACATCGTTATGCATGGGGGGCTCTTGTCAATGCTCCTGTTGCTGCATTTGCTGGAGGAATAGCGCTGTTAGGGCTAGTGTTTACCAAAGAGCGGCGCTCGCCATTTATTGGCGCTCCAGTCACTATCTTTGCGCTCTTTGTGATATGGATGACTTTATCCTGGCTAATGGGGCGTGATGTATCTGGAGATTATTTCCAATGGAATAAGAGCATAAAAATTTATTTGATGATATTTGTGACTTTAGCGCTACTCCAAACTAAAGAGCAAATTATGGCTTTTGCTTGGGTTCTAGTTGGTTCATTGGCAATATTGGGCGCAAAAGGTGGGTTTTTTACGTTTGTAACTTTTGGGAATCATAGAGTGTGGGGGCCGCCTGGATCATTTATTGAAGATAATAATGAATTCGCTTTAGCTCTTATTATGACGATTCCCTTGATATATTTTTTGCAACTGCAAATAGCAAACAAAATTTGGCGCAATGGACTTAGTATCGTAATGCTTCTGTGTGCTGTTGCTGCTTTGGGAACATATTCCAGAGGAGGTTTGATCGCAATTGCAGCGATGAGTGTCGTATTGTGGTGGCGTAGTCCTAAAAAGGGTGAGGTGGCTATATTGATTCTTATCATTGCTGTGGCAATGATGCCTATGCTTCCAGAGCAATGGTGGGCGAGAATGGATAGCATTTCAGATTATCAGACCGATGAATCAGCCATGGGAAGATTCAATGCTTGGGGCGTAGCATGGGAAGTGGCTAAACATCACCTTTTTGGTGCTGGAATGAGCTACCAGCATCCTGAATATTTCTTTCTCTATGGTAAGCATGAAACCATTGTCCGTGCGGCACACAGTATATATTTCCAGATTCTAGGGAATCATGGATTTATAGGATTGTTTCTCTTTCTTACTTTGTGGATAATTACTTATCGAGAGGCTGGATGTGTAATCCCTCCGAAAAACCACAGAGGCTATTTGTAGAAAATTCCATTAATATGAACTTAAGGAGTTTTCTATGCGTAAATCAAACTTCACTGAGAGCCAGATTATGGCAATTCTCAAACAAAATGAGGCTGGAATCCCAGTCCCTGAGCTATGTCGTGAGCATGGCATGAGCTCGGCTTCGTTCTATAAATGGCGTTCAAAATATGGCGGTATGGACACCTCACTCATGAAACGCATGAAGGAGCTTGAAGACGAAAACCGCCGCCTTAAAAAGATGTATGCCGAAGAGCGGCTTAAAGCTGAGATTCGACTGGAGGCACTCAAGGGAAAGCTCTAAAGCCATCTTTACGCAAAGAGATGGCGAAAGAAGCGATCACCAAGTATGCCATTAGCATTCGTCTTGCTTGCCTTTGTCTGGGTATTAGCGAGAGCTGTTTTTACTATCAAAGCAAACTCAATGCTGAGAACGAGCAGATTGCCGACTGGCTGCTTCGGTTAACCGACAACAAAAAGCGCTGGGGATTTGGCCTATGTTTTTTATACCTGCGTAATGTCAAAGGCTTTAAGTGGAACCATAAACGCGTTTATCGCATTTACCGTGAGTTGGAGCTGAACTTGCGAATCAAACCCAGAAAACGCATAAAGCGAGATAAGCCTGACGCGCTGAGCGTTCCAGCGACCATTAACGATGTCTGGTCAATGGATTTTATGTCAGATAGTTTGGCCGATGGTCGCAGTATAAGAGCCCTTAATGTTATTGATGATTTTAATCGTGAATGCTTAGCCATTGATGTTGATTTTTCATTGCCGAGTGCGCGAGTTGTTCGCTCTTTGGAACAGGTCATTGAATGGCGCGGTAAGCCAAATACAATACGCTGTGACAATGGCCCTGAGTATATCTCTGAGGCGATAAAGGACTGGGCGAAAGCACGTCAAATTACCTTGCAGTATATTCAACCAGGCAAACCAACACAGAATGCTTATGTCGAGCGTTTTAACCGAACAATGCGGCATGAATGGTTAGATTTAAACATTTTTGAAAGCATTGAGCAGGCTCAAGAACTTGCGACACAATGGCTTTGGACGTATAACAACGAACGCCCCCACACTGCTATCGGAGGAGTACCACCAAGACAGTTATTACAGGCTGTTTAAATTCTACAAATAAGAGCTGTGGAAAATGGGGGGATTACAGATGGTTAAGAAAAAATGCAAATATCAGCCCCGATACCTTATGGGCCGCCCAATTAGGAGCAATGGCGCAGGTTAGTTTAGTTGGGTATGCAGTAGGAGGTGCTTTTTTAAGCTTAAGTTATTATGACTTGCCTTACAATATTATGGTTCTGGTAGTCATGGCAAAAAAATGGGTTACATCTCATACTGAATATGACTAGAAGCAAAAATCTATTCAGAGATTTTAACTTTTATTTATTTGTAAGGACATCCCAAATGTATTTAAAAATATTATAGGCTAAATATCATAATTTCTTACCCTAATAATAATCGATCTTCTGATTCTGATTTTTCTATTGAGCTGTAATCCCCCCATTTTCCACAGCTCTTATTTGTAGAATTTAAACAGCCTGTAATAACTGTCTTGGTGGTACTCCTCCGATAGCAGTGTGGGGGCGTTCGTTGTTATACGTCCAAAGCCATTGTGTCGCAAGTTCTTGAGCCTGCTCAATGCTTTCAAAAATGTTTAAATCTAACCATTCATGCCGCATTGTTCGGTTAAAACGCTCGACATAAGCATTCTGTGTTGGTTTGCCTGGTTGAATATACTGCAAGGTAATTTGACGTGCTTTCGCCCAGTCCTTTATCGCCTCAGAGATATACTCAGGGCCATTGTCACAGCGTATTGTATTTGGCTTACCGCGCCATTCAATGACCTGTTCCAAAGAGCGAACAACTCGCGCACTCGGCAATGAAAAATCAACATCAATGGCTAAGCATTCACGATTAAAATCATCAATAACATTAAGGGCTCTTATACTGCGACCATCGGCCAAACTATCTGACATAAAATCCATTGACCAGACATCGTTAATGGTCGCTGGAACGCTCAGCGCGTCAGGCTTATCTCGCTTTATGCGTTTTCTGGGTTTGATTCGCAAGTTCAGCTCCAACTCACGGTAAATGCGATAAACGCGTTTATGGTTCCACTTAAAGCCTTTGACATTACGCAGGTATAAAAAACATAGGCCAAATCCCCAGCGCTTTTTGTTGTCGGTTAACCGAAGCAGCCAGTCGGCAATCTGCTCGTTCTCAGCATTGAGTTTGCTTTGATAGTAAAAACAGCTCTCGCTAATACCCAGACAAAGGCAAGCAAGACGAATGCTAATGGCATACTTGGTGATCGCTTCTTTCGCCATCTCTTTGCGTAAAGATGGCTTTAGAGCTTTCCCTTGAGTGCCTCCAGTCGAATCTCAGCTTTAAGCCGCTCTTCGGCATACATCTTTTTAAGGCGGCGGTTTTCGTCTTCAAGCTCCTTCATGCGTTTCATGAGTGAGGTGTCCATACCGCCATATTTTGAACGCCATTTATAGAACGAAGCCGAGCTCATGCCATGCTCACGACATAGCTCAGGGACTGGGATTCCAGCCTCATTTTGTTTGAGAATTGCCATAATCTGGCTCTCAGTGAAGTTTGATTTACGCATAGAAAACTCCTTAAGTTCATATTAATGGAATTTTCTACAAATAGCCTCTGTGGTTTTTCGGAGGGATTACAGAGCTAGTAGAGGTGTTTTTGTGAGATTTACTTTTAATGACAGAACAGATTGCTGTCATTAAAAGTAGAATGTAGATCGGATATCAAATCAGGGGTTTAGCTTAAAGTCTGGCTAGTACCTTGGCGACAGTTTCTCCCATCAGGGATGGAGTGGGGCAGATGGTGACGCCCAGTTCTTTTAACCGTTCCACTTTTTCTGCAGCGCTTTCACCAGCAGAGGAGATAATGGCGCCAGCATGGCCCATTCTTCTGCCGGGAGGCGCAGTTAGGCCAGCGATGTAGGCAACCAGTGGTTTACTCATATTTTCTTTAGCGAAGATGCCAGCTTCCACTTCCATTGGCCCACCGATTTCGCCTATCATCAGTGCGATTTTAGTTTCTGGATCTTCTTCCAATTTCTCCAGAACATCGCGGTGCGAGCTACCAATAATCGGATCACCGCCAATACCCACCGAAGTAGAAATACCAATATTCAAATGGCGCATCTGATCAGCAGCTTCATAGCTTAGTGTTCCGGAACGAGCCACTATTCCAACTATACCTCGGGTATAAATATGTCCTGGCATGATACCCAGCATGGAGCGTTCCGGGCTGATGGTGCCAGCGCAGTTAGGGCCAGTCAGTACCATACGTTCCTGTTTAGGGAAAAGCCGCAGGAAGTTTTTAACGGTCATCATGTCCTGGGTTGGGATACCGTCAGTGATAGATACACAGTATTTGATACCTGCATCGGCTGCTTCCATAATGGAATCGGCAGCAAAGGCGGGTGGGACAAATACAATACTGGCTTCTGCCCCAGCTTGGTCAACAGCTTCTTTAACGGTATTGAATACCGGCAACCCCAAGTGGGTTTGTCCCCCTTTGCCAGGGGTGATACCACCCACTACTTTAGCGCCATAATTAATCATTTCCTGAGCGTGAAAGGTACCAATCCGTCCGGTAAAACCTTGTATGATAATGCGCGTGTGCTCATTGATAAAAATTGTCACTGGTGTATTCCTTTTGATCTTGTTGTTATTTAGGCTGCTGCTTGGTTCCGTGCTTGTACGACCTTCTCGGCAGCTTCAGCCAAAGTTTCTGCGGTAATAATAGGTAACCCACTATCAGCAATGATGCGGTTGCCCGCTTCCACATTGGTGCCGGAAAGACGAACTACTAGTGGAACGGTGGAGCCAATATTACGCACAGCCTGAACCACACCTTCAGCGATCCAGTCGCAGCGATTGATGCCAGCAAAAATATTAACCAGCATAGCTTTGACGTTTTTATCTGCTAGCACCAGGCGGAATGCTTTCTCGGTGCGTTCGGCAGAAGCACCACCTCCCACATCCAAGAAGTTAGCAGGTTCGCCACCAGCAAGTTTGATCATGTCCATGGTAGCCATGGCAAGCCCAGCACCGTTGATCATGCAGCCGATATCTCCGTCCAGACCAATATAGCTGAGACCTGCTTCTGCTGCTGCAATTTCACGTGGATCAATTTGTGAGTTGTCACGTAATTCGGCAATGCGGTGACGCCGGAACAGTGCATTCTCATCAAAATTCATCTTGGCGTCCAGCGCAATCAGCTCGTTATTACCGGTGATAACCAGTGGATTAATTTCCAGGATATTGGCATCCAGATCGCGCAGGGCACGGTAACAGCCGCGAATAGTTTTGACGGTGTGATTGAGTAGCTCCCCTTCCAATCCTAGTGCAAAAGCCATGGTGCGTGCCTGAAAATCTTGCAAGCCAATCGCTGGTTCAATATGAATTTTTTTAATAGCTTCTGGATTTGTGGTGGCCAATGTTTCAATATCCATGCCTCCTTGAGCAGAACCGACCATCACAATACGCTCGCGGCTACGATCAAGCATGAGTGCAAAGTAGACTTCACGTGCGATATCGGTACCTGCCTCGATATAGAGTTTCGAACAAAGTTTGCCGGCTGGACCAGTTTGTTGCGTCACCAATTTCTTCCCTAGCAGAGATTCGGCTGCCGTTTCTATTTCTGCATGTGAGCGACAGAGTTTGATGGCACCTGCCTTGCCGCGTGCGCCAGAATGAATTTGCGCTTTGACTACCCAGACATTGCCGCCAATTTCGCGACTACGTTGTACTGCCTCTTCTACTGAATGTGCCAATCCACCTTCAGCTAATTTGATACCGTATTCAGCCAGAATTTCCTTAGCCTGATATTCATGAATATCCAATAGCTTCTCCCCTGAGTGTTATGGAATGATGGGATTAAAGAGAAGCTCTAAAAAAGAATAAAAACAATTACATTTAACAAAGTGATATGCACTTACCAATTGCCATGCATGATCATTATATTTTTAGTTTGATCTTGATTTTATTGTTTTTTGGAGCGTCCTTTGTTGATATTTATTGTGTTTTAGCTGCGATCATCTCGGCCATTTTGACGATATTGTTGGCCATTCTTTCAGAAGCGGCATCAATTAGCTTGCCGTCCAGTGCCGCTGCCCCTTTTCCTTGTGCGGCAGCTTCTTTCATAGCCACCAATATACGCTTGGCTTTATCAACTTCAGCAGCCGGTGGAGTAAAGACTTCATTCGCCAGGGCAACTTGCGAAGGATGGATGGCCCATTTTCCTTCACAGCCTAGGGCTGCTGCTCGTTTTGCAGCTAATGTAAAACCTTCTGGATCTTTGATGTCGCCGAAAGGTCCATCAATCGGGCGCAAGCCAAATGCTCGGCAAGCAACTGTCATTCTGCTAATGGCTGCGTGCCACTGATCACCCGGATAATCAGGATTCAACCCGCCTATGTTGGTGGTGCGGGCACGGTTGCTAGCAGCATAATCAGCGACGCCAAAATGTAACGCTTCCAGACGACCAACAGCACCTTTACGCGCAATATCTTCAACATTAGCCATACCTAATGCGGTTTCAATTAGTGCTTCTATGCCAATTTTATTTTTTAATCCTTGCTGCATTTCCAGTTGATTGAGCATAGCTTCCACCATGTAGACATCTTCATACACACCCACTTTAGGAATCATGAGTGTTTCAATCTTGTGGCCAGCCTGTTCAACCAGATCTACCACGTCGCGCGTCATATATTGTGTATCTAGTCCATTGATTCGTACGGAAAGCGTCACGCCGTTGCCTTTCCAATCTAGATCATTAATTGCCTGAATAATATTTTTTCTTGCCTGGAGTTTGTCATCTGGCGCCACAGCGTCTTCCAAATCCAGGAATATGAAATCCACGCCACTTTTCAAGGCTTTTTCAAACATTTCAGGGCGAGAACCAGGTACCGCCAGTTCACAGCGTTGTACACGTGGCTTTTTACTTTCATACAGAGTGTGACTCATTCTTCCTCCAATAGATTAAATAAGGCGTTGTAAAGTGGCAGCGAGGCCCAGCGCAATTAAACGGATATTACAACTACCTGTCAGGATATTCGGGATGATGAAATTCAAGTTGGAAATCAATTATTTTTCAGCGGAAAAAATAGTCGCATAGAAGCAAAATTCTTAATTAACAATACAGTAATTGGCTTGCTTGCCGAGAATTATAGCACCGGCATCAGTTTACTTTGAGCTGATTCTGTTTTTATGCGGTGCTGATGGGTTGATTATGCTACATGAGTTGAGTGTAGACGGCACGATATGTGGTTGCGCTTGCTTGCCAGCTAAAATCCTTATGCATACCGTTGCGCTGCAGCTTTTTCCAGAGCTTGGTGTCATAGTAAGTATCAATAGCACGTTTAATTGCGATCATGAACGCATCAATACTCATGTCATGAAAGAGAAAACCGCTTGCACTTTTGTTAACCAGTGTTTCAGGGGTTAAATCTGCGACAGTATCAACCAATCCTCCCGTTGCATGCACGATAGGGGGTGTGCCGTAATGTTGACTGTACATTTGATTCAAGCCGCAAGGTTCAAAGCGAGAAGGCATTAAAAAGCAATCTGCTCCAGCAGTGATCAGGTGTGACAATGCTTCATCATAGTCGATGCGTACAGCAATTTTGGTAGGGAAAGTTTGAGATAAGGCGATTAATTGCTGTTCCAATTCGATTTCCCCACTGCCCAGCAAAACCAGCTGAGCAGGCAGATCAATTAGCAGAGGAATAATTTGTTGCAACATGTCACTGCCTTTTTGATAGGTCAAACGACTTACTACTCCAAGCAGTGGGACAGCTGGATTTTGTTCTAATCCCATCTGTTGCTGCAAAGCAAGCTTATTGACTGTTTTGGCAGACAGGCTTCTGCTGCTATATTTTTTAGCAAGATATGGATCGATTTTGGGATTCCAGATCGCGGTATCAATGCCATTTATTATGCCGCTCATGGTGTCACTACGTGCGGCTAATAAACCTTGCAAGCCAAACCCTAGTGGTTCACGTTGGATTTCCTGTGCATAGTTGGGACTGACAGTAGAAATATGATCCGCGTAATAAATGCCAGCCTTTAAGAATGATAAATTACCGTAATATTCGAGGCCGTACATATTAAAACTCTCGGCTGGTAACCCTAGTTTTTCTACTTCGTTCGGTGGAAAATTGCCCTGAAAAGCCAAATTGTGCAGCGTCATCAGACTGGCAGCTTTTTTCCCCGCATGAAAGTGTAGATAAGCTGGAGTTAAGCCACTTTGCCAATCATTACAATGCACCACATCCGGCATCCAGGCAAGTGGACTGGCATCGCTGGCAAGAAGTGCACCGATTTTCGATAACAAACCGAAACGTTGTGCGTTATCAGGCCAGTCATATCCGTTATCATCCTGATAAATACCACCTTCTCGCTGATACAGTTCCGGACAACGAATAACATACAGCGGTAGGCTGAGCGAAGTATTGCTGATTTGCAAGCGAGCAGAAAGCAATTTGGCAGGAGGGAAGTGGGGTGATAATTCGAATCGAGCTATCGTGCGCTTGGATTTAAGCCCTGCTAATACTGAGGGATAACCTGGCAACAGCAGACGAATATCTGTTTTAAGCATATGCAATGCTGCTGGCAGCGCGGCGCTGATATCCCCTAATCCACCAGTTTTACACAGGGGGAAAACTTCAGGAGTTACAAATAATATGCGTAACTTTTTGCGAGAGGAGGAGGGCATAGCTTTATAGGTATTTTATTAGGGTGCTACACGTTGTGAAAATCGCTCAAATCTCTTATCTATAGTAATTTTATTTTTGTACCAATACAAAGATATGAGCTTGACGCCTGTTCGAGGTTTCAATCAAGAAGGTGGTTCAATTTTAACGCTGTAATGCGTTCTGCGGTGAGGATATTGAACAGGTATTCTCAGAGCCGTTCAAATATAGCAGCAATTCCTTGTCCACCACCGATGCAGAGGGTGACCAGTGCGTAACGGCCATGAATGCGATGTAATTCGTAGATAGCCTTGATGGCCAGTATACAACCGGACGCACCAATTGGGTGCCCCAATGCAACAGCACCCCCGTTAGGATTGGTTTTTTCAGGATCAAGATGCAATTCTTGGGCAACTGCGCAAGCTTGTACAGCAAATGCCTCGTTGGATTCAATGACATCGATGTCATCTAGCACTAATCCAGCACGCTGTAACGCTTGTTTTACTGCGGGCACAGGGCCAATTCCCATATAACGGGGATCCACACCTGCGTGACCATAAGCAACCAAGCGTGCCATTGGTTGATAGTTGTTCTGTTGAGCTGCGCATTCTTCCATGAGTACTAATGCGGCTGCACCATCGTTGATACCAGAGGCATTACCTGCTGTAACAGTGCCATTTTCTTGAAATACTGGATGCAGTTTGGCGAGGATTTCCAAACTGATATTATCGCGCGGGTGCTGATCTGTATCGAATGTAACCGTATTTTTGCGTGTCGTGGTTGTAATGGGAATAATTTGCTCACGAAAATAGCCGCTACGAATGGCATGCCTGGCTCGCTGGTGGCTTTCCAATGCGAATTGATCTTGTTGTTTGCGAGTAATTTTCCATTTTTTGGCAATGTTTTCAGCAGTTACACCCATGTGAATTTGCTCAAACGGATCAGTCAATGCGCCCACCATCATGTCGATTGCTTGACTATTTTGCATACGTTGTCCCCAACGTAAGGCTGGCAGAAGGTAGCCACCACGACTCATAGATTCAGTACCAGCTGCAATAGCCGCTTCGGTATCACCTAGCAAGATTGATTGGGCTGCGGAAATGATAGCTTGTAATCCGCTACCGCAAACACGATTGAGTGTGAGAGCGGCGACACTTTGCGGCAAGCCTGCAGTTAAGGTAGCTGCACGTGCCAGGTACATATCTTGCGCTTCGGTTGGCACAACATGGCCAACAACTACGTGCCTGATTTTCTCGACATCAATGTTGGCACGCGCAACTGCCGCTTGTATGACGGTTGCAGCCAGATGGGTTGGTGTTTGATCTTTCAACGCACCACCGTAATCTCCAATAGCAGTTCTGACACCGCTTAAAACAACAACGCTGCGCATGAATTATTTACAATACATAGCGCGCCAGATCTTCACTTTGAGATAATTTTTCAAGTCGTTCATCAACATAGGCTGCATCAATAACATGTGTCGTCTGGCTGTAACGCGTCGCGTTAAATGATATGTCTTCCAATAATTTTTCCATGACGGTATGCAGGCGCCTGGCACCGATATTCTCGGTCCTCTCATTAACTGAGAAGGCAATTTCAGCCAAGCGTGTGATGGCATCATCAGAAAAATTCAATTCGATTCCTTCTGTTTTGAGTAATGCTTGATATTGTCGAATTAAGCAAGCATCGGTATTGGTAAGAATTTGTCGAAAATCATCTGCACTGAGGCTGGCCAATTCTACTCTAATTGGAAAACGTCCTTGCAGTTCAGGGATCAAATCCGATGGTTTAGCCAAATGAAAGGCGCCACTGGCAATAAACAGAATGTGATCGGTGCGAATCATGCCGTATTTGGTCGAGATAGTCGTGCCTTCTACCAATGGCAATAAATCTCGTTGCACACCCTGGCGCGAGACATCTGATCCGGAAGCTTCTGAGCGGCTAGTGATTTTGTCAATTTCGTCAAGAAACACAATACCGTTTTGCTCAACGTTTTGTACTGCATTGAGTTTTAGTTCTTCGTCGTTGATTAAGCGAGCAGCTTCTTCCTCTATCAGCAATTTTCTGGCTTCGTGAATGCGTAATTTGCGTGTTTTTTTGCGGCCGGCACCCATGTTCTGGAACATGCCTTGAATTTGCGATGTGAGTTCTTCCATGCCTGGTGGAGCAAAAATTTCCATGCTTGCTTGTGGCATGGCAACTTCAATATCGATTTCCTTATCGTTTAGGTCACCTTCGCGTAGTTTTTTGCGAAATTTTTGACGAGTGGTGGTATGGTTTTCAGCGTGGCTTGTGGGATCAACATCAAAACCAGTATCGCGTGCCGGGGGCAGCAGTGCATCCAAAATGCGCTCTTCGGCACGATCTTCCGCTAGTGATTGGTTTTTCTTGATTTCAATTTCTCGCGCTTGTTTGATGGCGGATTCCACCAAGTCGCGAATAATGGAATCGACGTCTCGTCCAACGTAACCCACTTCAGTAAATTTAGTGGCTTCTATTTTGATAAATGGCGCGTTAGCCAATCTAGCGAGCCGACGTGCTATTTCAGTTTTACCAACTCCAGTTGGTCCAATCATCAGGATATTTTTTGGGGTAATTTCGTGACGTAATGGTTCTGCTACTTGTTGTCTGCGCCAACGATTTCTTAGTGCAATAGCAACTGCTCGTTTGGCAGCTTCCTGTCCAATAATATGCTTGTCCAGCTCGTGGACAATCTCCTGTGGGGTCATTTGTGACATGGTGACTTTCCTGGCTTATTAATTCTTTATTCTTCGGATTAATTAATCGAGCTGTTCTATGACATGTACCTGATTGGTATAAATACAAATGTCGCCCGCAATAGTGAGGGCTTTGGCTACGATCTCAGAAGAAGTGAGCTCGGTATTTTCCAATAATGCCCGTGCAGCTGCTTGTGCATAAGCACCACCGCTACCGATAGCAGCCAACCCTTGTTCAGGTTCGATGACATCACCTGCTCCAGTGATGATCAAGGTGGCCTCATTATCAGCGACGACCAACATTGCTTCCAATCGGCGCAAAATACGGTCAGTACGCCAATCCTTGGCTAATTCCACTGCTGATCGCATGAGATGACCCTGGTGTTTTTCCAGTTTGGCTTCGAAGCGTTCAAATAATGTGAAGGCGTCAGCCGTTCCGCCTGCGAATCCCGCCAGCACCTTGTCGTGATAAAGTCGCCGCACCTTGCGTGCGCTGGCTTTGGCAACAACCGCACCGAGCGTGACTTGACCATCACCCCCCAATGCAACTTGTCGGCCACGTCGAACTGATACTATCGTGGTCATATTTTTATATTTGTGACGAAAAAGAACATTATAACGCTGTTTTACAATAGAGCCGCGTGACAAATCCTACATTGGTGAGTGTGTCTAATTGGCAAGTAGTGCGAACGATGCGATGAGATAGATGTTACGCGTATTACAGCTTGCTAGCTTTTAATGCAGAAATAGTAATGCAGGTAGCTTCGAGATATTTTTAAATGAATTGACCTACATAAGGTACATAAGGCTCGCAGTATCGGATTTGTCGTGTGGGTGAAAATAGGAGGTAAGTGTTGCTAGTGTTTTCTAACGTATGGTGTTGAGGATATCAACATCGTATTTCTTTTGTGCCAGTTCGCGCAGGGCTATAACTGTCGGCTTGTCTCGTTCTTCATCGATCATAGGGGTGGAACCTACTGAAATCTGCCGGGCACGTGTGGTTGCGGCCAATGTCATATCAAAGCGATTGGGAATAATTGCTAAACAATCTTCAACGGTAATACGAGCCATGGTCAATACTCCATAAAAAATTTTTAATGCGATACAAACAATAAGAATCAGGAAAATTCAGCCAGTAAAGCGCGTTCTTTAACCATTTGACGAACTGTTTTTAGGCGTTCGGCTTTAATGATACAGGAAATTTCCTGTGCGGCTATTTCCAGCTTATGGTTGACAACGACATAATCAAATTGGTTGAGGTGGCTAATTTCGCTACATGCAGCTGCTAAGCGACGTTCAATAATTTTGCTTTCATCCAAACCTCGTTGCTCCAGACGGTTCTTTAATGTTTCCATGGAAGGAGGCAGGATAAAAATGGAAGTAGCTTGAGGATAGAGTTCACGTACTTGTTGCGCGCCCTGACAATCAATTTCCAGCAACACATCTTGTTCTGTTGCCAAAGTATCTTCTATCCATGCGCGTGAAGTGCCATACAGATTACCATATACCTCTGCATATTCCAGGAACTCGCCTTGTTCTTGCATAGTGGTGAAAGTGGAGCGGTCAATAAAAAAATAATCACGTCCATCTTTTTCATTTTGTCTAGCGGGGCGAGTGGTGTAGGAGATCGAAAGGGTAATATCAAGATCTGTTTGTAGCAGGGTGCAAATAACACTGGTTTTTCCAGCTCCTGAAGGAGCACTGATGACGAATAAACAACTCATATTTTTTGGCGTGGTGAAATTCCTAGCTATTTTAACAGGTAAGTATCAGTAAATTCGTTGAATTATTGCAACAGCATGTGGCATGCACGAATAAGTTTGAAGCGGTGCATCGTTTCGGTTAGAATTCGTTTGCTTCAGGCGCGTAGCTCAGCTGGTTAGAGCACCACCTTGACATGGTGGGGGTCGTTGGTTCGAGTCCAATCGCGCCTACCAACAGCTCAAGCGTATTTTGCATCTAATACTTCCCACTGCTAGCTTTTTGTTATTTTCCTCTTTGTTATTTTTCAGCTGACGAAGCCGCTGATTTTTGCCGGTTGGCGAGTATACGAATTGCCTGTGCGTTACTGGGTGAAAAAACTTTATCGATTGCTTCTTGCCATGGCACCCAGCTATAACTTAAATGCTCGCGTGTGGAAATGACGACGGGACGCGTTGTCGGCAGCTCTAATCCAAATACATGTTCTGTATTGTGCGTGACACCTGGAGGGTAGCGCCAACGCCATTCCTCATACAGCTGATAACGATTTTGTATATGCCAGTTGGAAAGGGCGTAATCATCAGTGATAAGCCCGGTTTCTTCTTTTACTTCACGGGCTGCAGTTTGTTCCAGTGTTTCATTTAATTCTTGACTACCAGTAACGGATTGCCAGTAACCTGGATGATCAGCGCGTTCCAATAATAATACCTGGAGATCGGTCGTGTGAATGATGACCAGCACAGAGATAGGTATCTTATAGGTTTGCAAGTAACAATCCTGTTAATTGGCAGCGGTATCAATTTTGCGTAATCGAATATGCAATTCTCGCAATTGTTTTTCTTCCACTGTACCAGGCGCTTGCGTTAACAAACATTGAGCACGTTGTGTTTTAGGAAAGGCAATGACATCACGAATAGAATCTGTGCCGGTCATCATGGCAACAATACGATCTAATCCAAAAGCCATGCCGCCATGCGGTGGCGCGCCATATTGCAGCGCACCCAGCAAAAATCCAAATTTTAATTGCGCTTCCTCATCAGAAATATTCAATGCCTGAAATACTTTGCTTTGAATATCTTGTTGGTAAATACGAATGGAGCCACCGCCGATTTCCATACCGTTCAACACCATGTCATATGCTCTGGAAAGTGCCTTGCCAGGATCGGTGGCCAGAAAATCTTCGTGTCCCTGACTGGGAGAAGTAAAGGGATGATGCAAGGCCTGCCAGCGTTTTTCTTCTTCATCCCATTCAAACATTGGGAAATCCACTACCCACAAAGGTTGCCAGGTATCAGTAGCCAGTCCGCGCTCATGTCCGACTTTGACACGCAACGCACCCAACGCATCATTAACAATTTTAGCGGTGTCCGCGCCAAAAAATATCAAATCACCATTTTGTGCTTGCGTACGTTCCAATATAGCTTGAACAGTAGGCTCAGGCAGGAATTTTAGAATGGGAGATTGTAATCCCACTGTGCCTTGGGCTAAATCATTGATCTTAATATAGGCTAATCCTTTGGCACCATAAATACTGACAAACTTGGTGTACTCATCAATTTCCTTGCGTGATAGTTCTCCACCACCAGGCACCCTTAATGCTGCTACGCGCCCCCCAGGTTTTTGTGCAGCATCACGAAATACCTGAAAAGGAACCTCTTGCATGAGATCGGTTAATTCTGTCAGTTCTAGTGGTACACGTAAATCCGGCTTGTCTGAACCGTAACGCTGCATAGCTTCTGCATAGCTGATACGAGGGAATGGATTAGCCAACTCAACATTGATCACGTCAGCAAATAGATGACGAATCATGTCTTCCATCAACCTCATGATGGCATTTTCTTCCAGAAAAGAGGTTTCAATATCAATCTGAGTGAATTCTGGTTGCCGATCAGCACGCAGATCCTCGTCGCGGAAACAACGTGCAATCTGGTAATAACGATCGAACCCGGCAATCATCAGTAATTGTTTGAATAACTGCGGAGATTGGGGCAGGGCAAAAAAATTGCCGGCGTTGACGCGCGATGGCACCAGGTAGTCGCGCGCACCTTCCGGAGTAGATTTGGTCAGCATGGGTGTTTCCACATCAATGAAACCATGCTGATCGAGAAAGGTGCGTATAGCCATGGTTACTTTGTGTCGCAGTCGGATGTTGTGTTGCATCCCCGGACGACGTAAATCCAGATAGCGGTATTCCAATCGGATTGCTTCGCTGAGGTTATCATCATCCATTTGGAAAGGGGGCGTGAGCGAGGAATTTAAGATTTCAATGGTATTTACCAGCACCTCAATTTCTCCACTGGGAATACCACGATTGACTGTTCCTTCAGGGCGGTGGCGTACGGTACCAGTAATTTCCAGCACAAATTCACTACGAATTTTTTCTGCAATAGAAAATGCCGCAACATTTTCAGGATCACAAACAATTTGCACGATGCCTTCGCGGTCACGCAAATCAATAAAAATAACACCACCGTGATCACGTCGGCGATGCACCCAGCCACATAATGTAATCATTCTTCCTAGATGGCGTGTGTTGATATTCCCGCAATAGTCCGTACGCATAAATGACGTCAATAGTAGTTAAATAAAAAATGATTCAGTTAATTATTCGTTGTATAAAATTCGATCTTTAATTGGGTGTAGAAGAAGTTGATGATGGAGTCGTTGAAGCTGAAGAGGCTGCATTTTTTGTATCCGTTGTAGCTTGATGCGTGCTGGAATCTGTATTGGCTGCAGCTTCCTTACCAGCAGTCTCCTTGTTAGACTTGGATTCAGTTTCAGCTGAGGAACCCTTCTTATCCTTGAAATCGGTCACATACCAGCCGCTTCCTTTTAGCCGAAAACTTGCAGCGGATACTTTTTTAATATATTCCGTACTGCCGCAGGCTGGGCAGTGCGCAATTGGTGCATCACTCAGTTTTTGCAAGTGTTCTTTTTCCAATCCACATGCATGACAAACATACTCATAGATCGGCATGTTTTTCTCCTATAAATTAAACGATCCAGAGCGTTATTATACTGAGCTGCCAGGCAATTTTCTGGATGGCGTTTTTAAGCATACTCTAGTTCTTTTTACGCCCATATTTATCTTCAAAGCGAACAATGTCATCCTCACCTAAATAAGAACCAGATTGCACTTCAATCATTTCCAGTGGAACACGCCCTGGGTTTTCTAATCGGTGTGCTGTGCCTAATGGGATAAAGGTAGATTCATTTTCGCTAACTAAAAAAGTCTGATCTGCTTTGGTGACTTTTGCAGTTCCCTTCACCACGATCCAATGTTCAGCACGGTGATGATGCATTTGTAATGACAGCGCTGCCCCGGGTTTGACCACAATTCGTTTAACTTGAAAACGTTCTCCTTGATCCACTGAATCGTACCATCCCCATGGACGATAGGTTTTACGATGTGCGCGGGTTTCCGGCCGGTTATTTTGCTTTAGCACATCAACAATATGCTTAACTTCTTGTGTTTTATCTTGATGAGCGACCAAAATCGCGTCTGACGTTTCCACGATAACCATGTCATCCACCCCAACACAAGCTACTAAACGATGTTCGGAAAATGCCAAAGTATTACGGCATTCCTCTAGTAATACATCACCACGAACAACGTTGCCTGCTTTATTTTTGGGTAAGGTATACCATAACGCATCCCATGCGCCAATATCTGACCAGCTAGCAGCAAGTGGAATAATTGCGCCGAGTGGTAAAGTATCCGGGTGAGCTGGAAGTGATTCCATGACGGCATAATCGATTGAATCACTGGGGCAAGCAGCAAAAGCAGTTTGGTCGACACGATAAAAATCACCATCTACAGTGGGTTGCCAGGCAGCACGACAAGCATCCAAAATATCCTGACGGCAAGTGCCGATTGCAGTAAGCCAGGTAGATGCGCGCATCATGAATATGCCGCTGTTCCATAAATAGGAGCCTTCCTGCAGATAGCTTTGTGCAGTTGCTAAATCTGGTTTTTCAACAAAACGAGCAATTTGGAAGCTACCTGATTCCTGTAATTCAGGGCCATGTTGAATATAGCCATAACCCGTTTCTGGTGCATCGGGCGTAATGCCAAACGTGACCAACAAACCTGCTTCAGCAAGTGTTATCCCTTTATGCACAGCTGCCTGAAAAGCTGCGACATCAGTAATACTGTGATCGGCAGGCATTACTAGTAAGATTGGATCTTGGTCTTCTTGCATAGCCGCCAGTGCTGCGATGGTGAGTGCCGGTGCAGTATTTCTACCACATGGTTCCAGAATAATCCGGCCGGTTTTACCAATCAGGCGTAGCTGTTCAGCAATGACAAAACGATATTCTTCATTGCAGACAATAATGGGAGCTTGAATGGCAATGTCAGCTAATCCATCCAAACGATTTACCGTGTCTTGTAGCAATGAATGCGAGTTTACCAGCGGTAGCAATTGCTTGGGGTATTGCTGGCGTGATAAAGGCCATAAGCGGGTGCCTGAACCACCGGAGAGAACAACGGGCGTGAGAGAATGTTTCATGTGCACATCGAATGATTGATGGAAAACAAGTAAATTATTATCAGTTGTTTTTGTTAGTTGGTTAGAGAGCGTTGAGTTCTTTGGTCAAGATCTCAATAATACGTTGTGCTGCGTTACCATCCCATAATTTTGGACGGCGTCCATGCTTGCCATGTCCCTGCAAGATATTATTGACTGCAGCTTGTATTTGCGCTGGATCCGTTCCAACCAAAGTGTTCGTGCCTTCATCCACAGTAACTGGCCGCTCAGTATTTTCCCGAATGGTGACACAAGGAACACCCAACGCAGTCGTCTCTTCCTGTAAGCCACCACTATCAGTTAATACCACTGCAGCATCTTTCCAAAGATAAAGGAAAGGCATGTAGGCTTGTGGTCCCAGCAAGGTAATGTTAGGTCCCAAGTCAATATTGAATTTTTCCAGATTATGCTGTGTACGCGGATGCGCTGGAAAAATAAGCGGCAGCTGTGTCGAAATTTGCTTAAGTGTCTGAATAATGCGCTGCAATGTTTCAGGATTATCTACATTACTGGGGCGATGCATGGTAAGCACTCCGTAGGGATGATCTCCTAACGCTGCTTTGATGGGAGCAGTTTCTAAGCTATCGATAGCTGCTTTGTCTGCTTTCTTCAGCTTTTCTACCTGATAGAATAGGTTGTCCACCATTACATGTCCGACGTAGTGAATAGCGGTAGTAGGTTTGCCTTCTGCTAGTAGATGCTGTTGACCACTGGGCTCGGTCACAAAGAACCAGTCAGTAATGCTATCGGTAACTAAGCGATTTATCTCTTCTGGCATACGTCTATCACCACTGCGCAAGCCAGCTTCAACATGCGCAACAGGAATATGCAGCTTTTTGGCAACGATGGAGCAAGCCAGTGTCGAATTGACATCTCCGACTACTAACACGGCGTCTGGCATTTCTGTCTGACAATATTCTTCAAAGGCAACCATTATTTTTGCGGTTTGCTGTGCATGGCTACCTCCGCCGGCAGCCATGAAAATATCTGGCTGTGGAATACCCAGTTCCTCAAAAAATACATCATTCATCTCGTGGTCATAATGTTGACCAGTATGTACGATTTTGTAGGTGAGCTTGTCTTGCTGCTGTAAGGCGCGAACGATAGGCGCTATTTTCATAAAATTGGGCCGCGCTCCGGCAACGAGATAAATTTTTTTCTGCATAATATTTTGTCAGGAACTGAATGGTAGAGTAGTAATTTCTTGTTATTTAGCCAGGTGCGGATCCATTGTCAGTTGGTTAATAGCTATAGTAGGTTTATCTGATACCAAATCGTATCATTCCAGATTAATTGATAATGGGAGAACAATCTTTGAAAATCGTGGTATTTCACCATGATAAACGCATTGTATCAATTGTCATGCTGACCAAGAAAGTATAGCGACATGACTTATATACTAGCTTGTTCAGAAATTCAGATATAAGATGTCTCTAAAATCAATCTTATCAATATTTCGCTTAAAGGAAGTGTTCATGCCTGATCCTGCGTTATGTACTGAAGAAGAGATTACTCAGTTAATTCACACTTTTTATGCTCGAGTACAGCAAGATGCGATGCTCAGTCCTATTTTTGATGCACATGTTGATGATTGGCCAAGTCATTTAGTCAAAATGGTCGATTTTTGGTCATCTATTTTACTTGGTACCAATCGTTTCAACGGCACACCAATGCCCAAACATATTGCATTACCAGATTTAAATGCGCAGCTGTTTCAACAGTGGCTCAAACTATTTCATCAAACCGCAGCTGAGCAATCCAATCAAGCTATGGCTGAGCAGGCTTGTGTCATGGCGGATCGCATTGCGCGCAGTTTATGGATGGGCTATCAAATCAGCCATCAGCCAGATGTGATGCCAGAAGGATTAGCACATGGTTGAGTCATCATTAGCCGAAAAACAAGCATTAGCCCCACAGTGGGCGGCTTTTCTTAGTCTGGGTTTTCGCCCCTTATATGTTGTTGGGTGTACTTGGGCTGTCGTCTCCATTTTTTTGTGGATATACACTCCTCAATGGCTAACAGGGGTGCTGGCGGGTATGCTTTGGCATGCACATGAAATGCTATGGGGATTCGTTGCCACCATTGCTGTTGGCTTTTTGTTCACCGCCAGTGCCAATTGGACTGGTACCAACCCACTGCACGGGCGGCCATTGGGTGGGCTAACCTTATTATGGATATTTGCCAGAATAGGTTTTTTATTACCCGGAGCGCTAGCATTCAGCATCGCCTCGCTTTGCGAGTTGTTATTTTTCGGTATAGCTGCGCTTGCGCTGGGGCAGGTGATTTATCGCAAGAGTAGTAGTCAACGTAATTATGGTATACCGCTATTAGTATTAGGCTTGGGGGTGGCTGATGGGCTGTTTTTATGGTTCACCCAGCAAGGTGATTATGTCTGGTTAATGGAAAGCTATCGTGCCGGGTTATTGTGTATGGCAGTGATTGCTTTATTGATTGCTCGGCGAGTGATTCCTTTTTTTGCCATGCGTGCAGTGCAAGGTCTGAGTATTCCCATGTTAACGGGTAGTGGCCAGTGGCAGCTTGCTGCCGGTATTTTTGCGATTGCACTTTTATTAGCAGGATGGATGACAGCAGCAGCCATTGCATTGGCAATCGCTGGCTTATTGGCATTATGGCAGTTATTTTCCTGGAAACCCTGGGCAGTGCGCCGCGTGCCAATATTGTGGATCCTTTATGTTGGCTATGCCGGATTAGGCATTGGTCTACTAGTAGCAGCAGCTTATTCAATGGGCTGGATTACACGCGCTGCCTGGCCAATGCATACAATTGGTGTGGCTGGATTTTCCGTGCTAATTATCGGCATGGTAACGCGAACAGCATTGGGCCATCTAGGGCGGCCATTGCGTACTGATCGCAGCATGGTAATTGCCTATGTGCTGGTTATTACCGCTGCGCTCTTGCGCATCGCAGCATTATTGCCAACACCTTATGTACTAGAGTTGTTGCATGGCTCAGCCGCAGTCTGGATATTGGCTTTTGCTCTTTATCTCTGGCGTTTTTTCCCAATGTTGATTCGTCCGCGCGCCGATCAGTTATTTCGTTAAGAAATTTTGCGGTATCTTGGTGAAGTAATTATTTAAAAGCAAATAACACAAACAAATGATTTTTTAGAGCCTCCCAGATAATAAAGATGTAGCCAATCTATCTGGTGAGTGTACGAATATTCAAAAAAGGTAAATACCATGAATTATGGGCTGTTGATAACACTGCATTTATTGGCTGCATTTGCTTTTGTTGGTACCGTATTTTTTGAAGTAGTCATGCTGGAAGGTGTACGCAAACATTTACCACGCGAAATAATGCGCGAGGTAGAACGAGCGATTGGCGATCGTGCAGTTAAAATCATGCCCTGGGTACTGTTGATATTGTATTCAGCAGGTATTGCTATGGCTTGGCAACATTACGCAGCTTTATCGCAACCTTTTAGCAGCAGCTTTGGGTTGTTGTTAAGCATCAAAATTGTTTTAGCTATTAGCGTGTTTGGCCATTTTGTTACCGCAATGGTATTAAGAAAGCGACATTTGCTAAACAGTAAACGCTCACGCTATTTACACCTAAGTGTGTTCTGCCATGTATTGGCAATCGTGATTTTGGCAAAAGCAATGTTTTATCTACATTGGTAGTTCATTGGGCTGCATGCATTGCAACTTGCGGCTATCAGTTTTTAACTCATTTATTCTGATCAGGAGAAGTTGTGCCTTCATTTGATATTGTTTCTGAAGTCGATAAACAGGAAGTTCGTAATGCAGTTGATCAACTGAATAAAGAAATCTCGACTCGCTTTGATTTTAAAGGCTCCGATGCGCGTGCCGAGCAAACTGATTACGAACTTTATTTATTTGCTGACGATGAATTCAAACTGGGTCAGGTAACAGATATTTTGCTAGCCAGATTAACCAAGCGACAAATTGATATACGTTGTCTGGATAAAGGGCAAATTGAAAAAATAAGTGGCAATAAGGTAAAACAAAAGGTGACTGTAAAAACTGGTATAGAAAGCACCCTGGCCAAGAAAATTGTCAAATTGATCAAAGACAGCAAACTGAAGGTTCAGGCAAGCATCCAAGGAGAAACGGTGCGAGTATCAGGTGCCAAACGCGACACCTTGCAGGAGGCGATCCAATTGGTAAAAAAATCCATCAAAGAATATCCATTGCAGTTCCATAATTTCCGGGATTGAATCCTACAAGCATTAGTTTCCTCTCCGTTCTTTTTCTTTCGCGTGTTTGGATCATTCTGGATTTGAATTGCCCCATGAAGTCTGGGTAGTGACAATCACACGAGTTTGCTCCGAGCAAAGCGCCACTTGGATGAACAGTGCTTTTTATATACTGCTGTAGTACTTAATTTGCTGTGGATCTGATAGTGTTATTTCCTCCCTCGGGTACATAAATCATAGTGCCATCTTTTAACCGATAAGCAATGCCAGCCCGAGTTCCTTCTCCTTCTCCAATTTCTCCTGTACTTTTATAGTGCTGCATTTCTTCCCCTTTGCGCACGATCATTTCCATCTGTTGCGTACCAGGGTTGCGGATAACGATCATATCTTGAGCGGCAAAAGGATTGAGCGGGTTTTCAAGTATTGCGATCAGCAAAACAGCAATAATAACCAGAAACACGTCAATGATATTAACTACTGACAGAATTGGATCATCCCCGTCTTCATCATCTAAGATACGGGTCAAGAGTCGATCAGCCATATATTTCTCCAATTGAATAGTTATGTATGTGCACTTTCTTTATCAATAGTGGAAGCTGTTTGTTGATTGCTGTCGGACAAAGTGTTCAGTTCAGTCAGCAGCCAGCGACGCCGCATGGAAAGAGCGACGTAGCTGATAGAGGCAGTTATCAGCGCAACAATTACTGCTGAAAATGCCACGATCAGATTTTCTGCAATTTCCTGGGTATTTCCCGCAGCCACAGCGACCAGAGCTGGTCCCATTGGGATCATGGTCGCAACCAGCCCCAGCATTGGCGTGACGCGGCTAGTAATACGCAAAGGTTCCAGCAACTTGAGCAGATAAAGTTCTATTGCCTCTGTATTGGCTTGTGGGTGTAGCTGACAGTAGCGTCGCAGCGGTTGTCTGACTGACCAGTGCAGCGAACGCCAAATGAGATCAAATAACAATGCGCCGAATATGAATAATGCATATATGAACAAAATGCACAATATGATCAGGACCGGGGTCAGAAAAAAACGGGAAATTTCGTATAAAAATGATTCAATGATATTCATTGATAATTACCTTTTGTGTTCGAATGAAGAGGAGATCGAAATCAACATCAACATGGCTGTTATGCTTGTCCAGATAGCGATTTGCGTGCCTCGCTTCGCGTACGCCAGGCTTGCCACAAAAATCCGCTGAATATGATTAAAATGAGTAGCCACGCATAGGCCCATACCAGTTGTATGGTTTCTTCGGTTGGAGAAACCTCACTCATTTGCTGGCCACGAATATTTTCGGTGGTTTCGTCTATTTGTTTGGCAGATTCCACTGGTTCGACATCAGGTTGTGCAACAGTTGCTGATTCTGCTGGTTTATTGCTTGGCGAATTGATACCAAAATTGGTGGCCAGTTCTTGCACATAAGCCTTGAAGGTTGCATTGCTGGTATGGATATCATGTTGTTGTACCAGTTGCGTATAAATGTTTACCAGCTCCTGAACAGTTTGTTCACTGGCTTGCCAATAATCTTTCCGGATGGCTTCCAGCATGCGTTCTGCAATTTGCGCCAATGCGGCGGGCTGATAAGTTTCGAACCACTCGCGCAGACCAAGCTGATAGCGATCATTTACATAGATTTCATGAAAAGATTGCCACTGGTCATCTCTGACAATGTTGCGATCCATGACTTGCCAGCCCCAAAAATTATTGATCGTGTTGAGCAATTGCAAGGTACCGCTATAGCCTTCCTTTACCATTTCCTTGATCCAGTTTGGATGTTGATAAACCGATCGCAGCTCGGTTGCCAGGAATTTGTCAGCGGCTTCCAGTTGTGCCCGACTCGGATCACGCATATTGGAGATATACAACTGGGGGGCTGTGCCATCGAGATGACGAACGGCCATGGAAATGCCTCCCAGATATTCAAATGGGTGATCGGTATCGAGCAAGCCATGCAAATTGGATGAACGGGAAAACACCACCGCACGCGTGCCCTGCAAGTGTTCGGCGTAGGCATTGATCTCGTTGTTGTCACTGGTCGTGATTTTCTTGCTCCAGCTGGTGGTATCCGGGCCATACATCCAGGACATGCTGGACAGATACTGTTGTTCTAGCTTGCCATCGCCTTCCTCCCATTGATCGGAGGCCAATGTTGCATCGGTTAGACCCGTGCCGTAATTGCCGCTTTCACTACCGAAAATACGGGTGTGTGCGACTGTGCTGGCATCTTTTTCGGATAAACCCCGTGCGAGCATGGCGCCAATAATCTGCAGACTATTGGCGCGCACATGATTTTGCTCTAATGGTTCATCTTCATCTTCGGCCAGCAGCATGATTGCTTCGTTGAGGCGTTCCATGACATTGGGAAATTGATCACGATACAAGCCGGTGATTGATATCACTGGATCGACGCGCGGGCGTCCCAGTTCGGCCAGTGAAATTTTTTCCACTCCCGTGACGCGTCCCCCTTCATCCCAGACCGGACGTACTCCCATGGCATACAGGATTTGCGCTTCCAGCATGCCCAGGTGGCGCATGGTTTCTGTACTCCACAATGAGAAAGCCAGTTTATCCGGGAATTGTCCATCGTGCGTTGTCTGATAAGTCAAAATTAGATGTTGCAGCGCCTCTTTGCCTGCCTCGTACGCAGCGCGAGTAGGTACGCGTGAAGGATCAAAACCGTACATGTTGCGCCCTGTTGGCAAGGCATCCGGATTACGAATAGGATCGCCACCATAAGATGGATCGATCCAGCGAGCGGACAATGCACGCAGTATCGATTCAATCTCGTTGGCGGTGCTGAAGGTGGCAGCAAGTGAACGACCATGTTTGGCCAGTTCAGCCAGCGCCTTGTCATCCAGTGTATCCAGCGGTTTGTCGCTCAGCACCCATTCATCGACAAAGCGATAAGGTGCAGAAGCCTGTATCTGTTGGTAGTCCCCCGTAAATATTTCTCCGGCATTCTCGAAACCGAGAGCAGTGTAAAGTGGTTGTCCCAGCATCTGCATGATGGTGCTGGTC
Source organism: Nitrosomonas stercoris (assembly GCA_006742785.1). NCBI lineage: Bacteria > Pseudomonadati > Pseudomonadota > Betaproteobacteria > Nitrosomonadales > Nitrosomonadaceae > Nitrosomonas > Nitrosomonas stercoris. The sequence goes on from AP019755.1 coordinate 1,879,815, forward strand.
ATGTGTGTGCGTTCCATATCTTGCCCCAGCACATGCAGCCCCAGCGGTTGCTGAGCGATAGCCAGATGTTCCAGATAATCCTCAATCTCCCGCAAAAATTCAGGAAAATCGCGTTCCAGGTTGGCCACTTTCCAGTCCATATCCTGATGGATATTCATTTTTACTACCAGCTCTATGATTTGCTTGCGGGTATTTTCCTTTACCAATCCTTCATCGAGCGATTCGTATTCATGAATTGCGTCATTGATTTGGGCAAAATCTTCGGATAGCCCGGCAGGAGAAAATGGAGGGGTCTGATGGCTGATGATTACTCCGCGGCCACGGCGTTTAACGTGCACGGCTTCTGCAATATTATCGATGATGTATGGATAGATGACAGGTGTGTTGCCCACCAGCAGATTCGGATCATCAAAAGCCCATAGTCCCCTTTCTTTGCCGGGTGTCCACTCCTGCGAGCCGTGGGTTCCAAAATGGATAATAGCGTGTGCAGGTTGCTGTGTGCGCAGCCACAAATAAGTTGCCAGATAAAAGTGATTGGTTGGAATTTTTGTATCATGAAACAGTTTTTCTTCGGTGTTTTCAATGGCAATTTCTCCACGTGGGGGCTGAGGTAATACAACCAGCTGCCCTAATTTGAGGCGTGGTATTACAAAGCCCGTTGTACCATCTTCACGCTGTGCCACCCATGGGCTTTTCTTTGCTTCGCCCCAGTAGGCGTCTATTTGCTCACGCACCGCAGCGGGAAGGGTCGCGAACCATTCAAGATAGTCAGTCAGTGGCAAAAAATCCCAATGGGGTGTTTGCATCAGACCTGGCAGAGAATCTTTGCGGTAGACTGGCCGCAACATTTCGCCAACAGCAGCGATGATCTGTTCTTCACTGGCACTGTCGAATGCATAATCAGCTGCGCGCAGATGTTCGACCAAATGGGCAATTGAGCGTGGTACATTCAAATTGGAGGCACCCTGATTATGTTCTCCTGGCGGGTGATTCCAAAATAGCAGCGCCACATTTTTTTCAGCATTAGGTAACATTGCCAATTGAGCCAGATTGACCAGCTTGCCAACCAGCAACTCCATTTGCTCCGGTATTGCGGTCAGTTCACCCGCTTCATTGGTGGTGACCAATACCGGGTCTTGCAATCCAATATATTCAGCAACAGTCAGCATGAAAGGCAGCATGAAACTGCTGACACCTGCCTTATCCGCAGCGTAATCTGCACGATTGCCATTGCGATATTGCATGAAATTGATCACGGGAATATCAAGCGCCTGAAACCAGGCTTTGCGCCCATCCGGATTAATGCCAAGAAACGTATTAACCATCAAGACATGCAAGATGGTTTTGCCGTCAAGCATGATCAACGGTTCATCGACCACATGCATTGATTGTGTCGCAGGATTGGGAAAACCGCTGTCATCCAGCGTACCGATGGTTTGCACAGTTATCCCGATGTTTTCCGGTTTTTTCCCATCAGGTTGATCGCGTGTCTGCTGTTGCTCGTTTTGTGCAGGCGAACGAGTGGCTGAATCGGGGCGAGGACGACTGCCTCGATAGAAAACCAGTGGCATTCCACCTGCACGTTCGATTGCTGAGATGGTTTCATCCAATTGGCGAGTTTGTCCGTCACTCAGATAACTGCTGGCAGTTTCCATGCCGATGACTGGTGTATCCTGCCAGTTCTGCCGATGTTGTTGCCACCAATCCAGATATTCAGGCAAAGAAGCAAATATTACCTGTTCAGCATCCGGATGATAAATACCGCCATTAGGGAGTTCAACTGGTGGTGCAACAGCTGAGATATCTTCGCCCGCGAACCAGGCTTTTAGATATTGCATCATGCGCTCTCGGTTCACGCGCATCCCGCTAACGTAGTAGGTAAACAGTTGTTGTGCCTGCTCCTTATCTAGATGCTGTGCCTGCATGCGTAATGATGGATTGAACCGATGAACACTGAGTGTAGGGATAGTCAAAGCATGTAACTGTTCCCCTGCGACTTGTTCAACTTGTGACATGGATTCATCGTTTGGTGCATCAATGATAATGAAATCTGCATTGTCGAGTACTCGTTTTACGCCTGCTTCTCCTTCTCGATCAACTTGTGTCCACGCTAACTCCAGCGCCTGATCTTGTGCGATGGATTCCATCAGTTTGAATTTGTGTTCAAGTACAAAACTGGTACTCAATATCGCCACCTTTGCTGCTGTGGCAGTTGACGATGCCAGGCAGATTAGCAGCCCGAATACCAGTGTTTGGTAAAACTTCATCAGGAATCCTCCAATCATATATATAATGCGAACGATAATTATTAGCGTTATATAAATTAATATCAATGTGACAAATTGTCGCACCGGCAATTTACGTATGCTTATTCAGACGAGGCAGTGCGCAATAAGATAATTAAAATTTGTAGGCGAGATATCCCATGAATGTTCGAGGCATACCGGGTGTGAAACTGATGCGTGAACCGCTAGCATCTTTATTGACGTCTACTGCATAGCGTTTATCAAATAGGTTCTGCACGTTAAACGTTAGTCCCCAATGTTTTAGGTCATAGCCAACGGTCAGGTTGGTGAGGAAATGATAGCCGCCATGCCGTTCAGTGTTTGCGTTATCAGTGAAATAATCACTTTGTCCGCGTGTTTCGACCCGGCCATGCCAACCACTGGGATGGCGATACGTCGTATAAACAAAATACATATGTTCCGGAAAACGCGGCACTTGGTTGCCAGAACGGTTGGCATTGATTGTGGTGCGCTGATTGGTAACTGGATCGATAACTGTTAAAGGTTCAGTAAGTTTATTGAATTTCAGATCTGTGTAAGTGTAGCTGGCGCCCACTTCAAATCCGGAAGTAAAGGCGTAATTGCCAAAAAATTCAAACCCGTTCTTGCTAGTTTTGCCTGCATTGGCATATAGCGTTTGCAGATTTTGTACAAAGGAAATAATTTCGTTACTGACATCGGTGTGATAGCCGGTCAGATCAAACGACCAGTTCCGGCCACGCCCCTTGAAACCAGCTTCATAATTAAGATGACCAGATGCTTTCAGGGTGCGCCCAAATTCGACCGCGTTCTGAATTTCGCCATCTGCTGGTACTTGATTGGCATGTGCAACCGATACGTAGGCATTGATCTGATCTGTGGCACGATAGGTTACCGCTGCCTTGGGAGCAAACAAATCATAATCTTCCTTCACTTTAACCAGTCCGCGTCCTGGTGCGTAATTGCCTCGTGCGTAGTCATAACTTTGAAACTCGTTCCGTTTGATATCAAAACTGATTTGATCAAAACGCATTTGCAGATCGATCGTTAAACGATCCGTGGGAGAAAGGCTTTCCAGAAAATAAATTCCCCATAAATCATTGGTAAAGTGAGTGCGTGAATTAAGTTGCCCTTTGCGATCAGACAGGGTGGATATAATACGGCCAGTGCCCGGTACAGTTAACACATCAACATAAGCGTACTGTAATGAATTCTCATTCCAGCTGCGGCGCCAGGTGCCGCCAATCACCATTGAACCAGGTATGCCGAACAGAGAATGGGTATAAATTCCTTCAAGATCCAGGCCGAAATTTCGTTCCCAGCCTTCGGTATCGTTAATTTGTCCAGTAATTGGGTGAAAGTGTTTCCATTGGTTGTAGTAGATGCGCGGTTTGAAAAGCCAATCTCCCATGCGATGTTCCAGACGGCTGTTCATGAATAATATTTTGGAATCACGTGCTGAGTTTTTCCAGGGATCTTGTGTTTCAAGGGCTTTGCCAGTATGACGATAGCGGGTGTATTGCTCTCGATTGAGCGAACCAGGCAAATTCAGTTTGACATCGTTATAGGTGACCTCAGATTCAAGCAGGCTGGATTCTCCTAATTGCCACCCGTGTTTGAGTCCGATGTTAGTACTGTTAAAGCGATTTTGCTGCCGCCATTCGTTATTGGTATAGCGTTTTGAAAAAGTAAGAGAAAAAGCATGCTCATCAAAAACTTTGCCAAATCGAGTGTGCAGATTGTGTGTTCCCCAGTTTCCAACGCCGCCACGGATAGTATTGTGCCGATCATCAAAAGCAGAGCGTGAAATGATATGAATAGTACCTCCAGCTGTCCCTGCGCTATAAAGATCGCCTGGCCCACGGGTCACTTCGATGCGTTCGATATCATCAGTATCAACAAAATCGAGCCTGCCAAAACTGTCCGGATCAAGTATGGGTACCCCATCGCGTAACAAGTTAATTTCACGCACACCGTATTGTGCTTTTAGGCCTGCGCCACGAATTGAAATTTTGGCATCATAAGAATTGCTGTTACTCTCGATGCGTAATCCTGGCACCTGTCCTTGAATAGCATCCTTGATGCTGAACATGCGCACATCTTCTATGCGTTTTTCATCTACTACACTGATCGATTGCGGTACTTCCTTGGTGGTGCGTGCCTCACGTGTTGCCGTGACGCTAATGGCATCAAATTGTACGGATTCTTCAGGTAAGGTTTGTTGTGCGATTGAAGGAGAGGTTGCTGTCCAGAGTAACAGATAAACGGGCCATTTCCACTGTGGAAGATTGATAAAAATATCTGTTGTGTGAATTGATTTGGAATTGCCATTTGTGCTGTAGCTGTTGTGGACTTTCATAAAAATTTTCTCCCTTATTTTTATTGAGAATCAATTATCAATACAAATAAGGATGCTATTTAGATTGAGGGTGAGTCAATGCGACATATTGTCGCATTGATTATTTTTATTGATATTTCAAATATTTATATTGCCAGGTGGTTTTTGTGAGAGAACGATTTTGTGCTGAAAGGCATAGCAACCTTGAAGGTGCAAGTAGTCATTTCAGCGTAGAAAACCAGTTATTCATTTGTTTTCACGTGCGACAATATGTCGCATTGTTTATTCCAATAGCTTATCTGATACTTATCAGTGACTTTGTCAGATAGAAAATTTCTGAACTTTGTCACTTTTATCAATCATTGGAATAAAAATTCAAATGCATAAAATAATTGGGTATGTTTTGCTTTTTGTAGTTGGCATGGCTTCGCTGCCTGCTGTTGCGCATATCAGTTATAGCGATCGTGATTTTGGAATTTACGATTTGGCTACAGGCGGTTCAAGCACTATTCTCCATCAATTTGTAACCGGCAATTATGGCTGGATAGATGGCACAGATGCAGATCAAGGAGATAGTCATCGAGTACTACCGTTCCGGTTTACACTCACAAGCGCAGCTAATGTAACGCTGAGTTTCTGGGAAGACAGTGCAATGACCACTAACTACATGGGCATAGAGGAGCAATCGATATTTGGGTTAACACCTGGGTTTTCCTTGTATAAAGGATTAGCACACTTTCCCCCAGACACGCTGGATCACGACGGCGCAGCTGGCTCGCTCCTGTTACGTCCTGAAGGTAGTGAAGGCTCATTTGTAGCGTTGGGTGACTGGAGTATCACCAGTGATGATGATCCTTTTGCTCTGAATGCAAGTCATTTTGCTTATGTCGGACATGCTTACGATGGTGAAGCAGATTATGGCTTGGGTCTTATTTCAGGAGGAGATGGAATACTCGACAATTTTGTGTCAGCAACATTTTCGCTGGCTGCGGGCGATTATTCTGTTTTTGCAGGTGGATCTAATTACTGGGATCAATTGGAAAGCAACCCTGACTTTGGGGCGCGTTATGGTCTGAATGCCTCTTTTAGCATCGCACAACAAGTATCTGAGCCACACACTTTCGCTTTGTTGTTAGCAGGGTTAGGTGTGCTGGGTGTAATTAAGCGGCGTGAATGAACTCAGTCCGACCTATGTCTATGCTGATAAAAATCAGTATTACGTAGTAGCTATGCTATAAATTGACTTTGGTGTGCGTGCATGATTAATCATTTCATACATAAATAAGTTTATACTGATTATTTGTAACCATGTCTGGACTTGCCAGTACACTTCTACAGATCGCAGTAAGATAATTAGTCATGCACGCGCGTAGTTTCATAATTGAGAAGCTGATATTTTCGTCAATCACAAAAGCGAAGAAAGATTACATTATTTTCTTGTGGTGCAGCGAGACATGCTGCTATGTAATTTGCCTTCTGATCTCTTCAATCATCGTTTTTCCAAAGTGCTTTCTAGACATACCGCTACTTCTTTCGTTTAACTTTTATTCGGCGTGATTTAACAAAATTACGACTTGAATAAGCCATGACGCAACTTGTGGCTCTTATTTTACAAGCGAGCAACCCTAGTTAATTAACACGGCTGATTATTTTGTACAAACTGAGTAGTTGTATTTCTAAAAAATAAGGTATAAGCCGCGTCTATCTGTGATTGCACCCAAGTTGCATGCTTCAATCACAGCCAGAAAAATCCTGCCTTTTAAAATCTCGCAATTAAGATAAATACGATTAAGTCGAGCATCCGGCACATATGCGAATGATGGAGTTAATGATAATAATTTGCATTTGTATTGAATTTAAGTATAGTTCTTCCAGTTTATTTGTTTCGTTTACTTCGAAAAGGGAGAGGTTTACAACATGCAAATCAATCGCGTTGTCACATTTTGCTGTCTGGCGACTATCGCTACAGCGACTGATGCGGCTGATGGCGATAATATCGCCGAGCTCGATGAAATAACCGTCGTCAGTACTGCATCAGGTTTTGAACAGAATATTGCTGATGCACCAGCCAGTATTACTGTTATTTCTAGAGAAGAGCTTGATAAGAAATCGTACATTAGAGCGTTTTTCTTTTAATTAGAATCACTGGAATTCCCCTGTACGTTAAAATAAGAAAGGATAGGAGGTGAGAGATGCCGAAAGCTTATTCAGAGGATTTGCGCTGGCGGGTAGTGGCGGACACAGAAAAGGGTCTGAGTATCAGGGCCGTGGCCGATAAATATTCAGTCAGCCCCTCATTTGTATCGAAGATAACCTGCCTGTGGAGACGGGAAGGGAGCGTTTCCCCGCGCAAGATTGGAGGTTACCGGCGTCATGCGTTGAGCGCCCATGCTGCAGAGGTCAAGGGCAAGCTTCTGGAGGATAAGGACATAACGCTTGCGCAGCTGCGCGATTGGATTGAAGAGACTTTGGGGGTTCGTGTCCACGTTTCCTCGGTTGACCGATTTATCCGCTCGCTGGGATACAGTTATAAAAAAAACACTGAAGGCCAGCGAACAAGAGCGTGCTGACGTGGCGGCGGCAAGGCTCATTTGGCGAGACTGGCAAAAGACCTGCGATCCCGCTCGCCTGATCTTTCTCGATGAAACGGGAGCAAGCACGGACATGACGAGGCAGTATGGCCGCTGTCCTGTGGGAGAGCGATGCTATGACCATGCTCCCGGCAGTCACAAAACCATGACTTTCGTTGCCGGATTGCATCTTAACGGTTTGCTTGCGCCGTGGTGTCTGGATGCGCCCATGAATGGCGCAGCTTTCCTGGTTTATGTGGAAACCCAGCTCTGCCCTGCACTCAAGCCAGGTGATATCGTTATCTGCGACAACCTGAGCAGCCACAAGGTTGCCGGTGTCCGGGAGATGATCAAGGACAAAGGTGCAGAAATCCTTTATCTGCCGCCTTATTCTCCCGACCTCAACCCCATTGAACAGGTCTTCTCCAAAATCAAAACCCTCCTGCGTAAAGCCGCCGAACGATCCTTTGATGCTCTCTGGACCGCTATCGGCAGCATCATTGAAACCATCCGGCCCCAGGAATGCCGTAACTACTTCACCAACTCCGGCTATGTATCTAACTAAACGAGAAATGCTCTAATGGCGTACTAATGAATAAGATTATTCTAGAGGGAGTGGTGGCTGATAGTGTGCTGCAGTTTTTTTTAGGTGTTAGTAATGTTGTTATACAGAGAATTCTCAGAGAGCTGTTATCTTCGTTTTCTCAATGTGTCGAAGGTATCGTTTTATTTGGTTTTACATGCGCAAGTTTTTCATCCAGCAGTTCGATCCAGTGACGTACAGATAATGATGTGCCACTTTGCAGATGCATCTGGCAACCAATATTTGCAGTCGCAATTAATTCCGGATTTTCGGTGGTCAGCGCCGTGATTTTGTTATCTCGTAACTGACGTGAAAGTTTAGGTTGCAAAATGGAGTAGGTGCCAGCAGAACCACAGCAAAGATGAGGATCAACCACTTTAGCTAAATGAAAGCCAGCTGCTTGCAAAATAGGTTCGATTTTCCCTGTCAATTTCATGCCGTGCTGTAAAGTGCAAGGTGTGTGCAAAGCCAACTGGTATGATGATGCTGAATTGGCAGAAGTATTCGCTGCTTGTAACAGCGGAATTAACGTGGCTGTCTCGGCAGCAATGACTTCGCTGATATCTTTGGTCAAACTGGCAATGCGTGCTGCCTTCTCCGCATAAATCGGATCGTGTTGCAGTAAATAACCATAATCTTTGACTGTGACGCCGCAACCACTGGCCGTGACAATAATTGCTTCCACTGGATTTTCCGATCGTGTGACGAATGGCCACCAAGCATCGATATTGCGACGCATTGCGTCCAGCCCTTCTTCTTGTGCACCAAGGTGATAAGCAAGCGCACCGCAGCAGCCAGCTTGTTCTGCACTTATAACAGTGATACCGAGCTTATCCAGCACTCGGGCGGTGGCATAGTTAGTATTTGGCGCCAAGCTCGGTTGAACACAGCCTTGCAGGATCAGCATCGAGCGTGTGTGCTGTTGGTTGGAGGGAGCGTTAGAGGTTGCTGGTTTGGGAGGGATGGTTCTTTTTAGGTGGCCAGGTAGTAGTGGTCGTCCTAATCGAGCGACTCCCATGAGGGTGTTAAAAAATGTGCGATTGGGCAGCAGCTTGCGTAACAGGTAGCGCTTAAAAGTAGCGTAAGGGGTACGTTGTGTTTTTTGCTCAATCATTCCACGCCCAATATCGAGCAAGCGTCCATATTGCACGCCGGAAGGGCAAGTAGTCTCACAGGCGCGGCAGGTTAGGCAACGATCCAGGTGCAATTGTGTTGTTTCAGTGACTTCCTGGCCTTCCAGCATTTGTTTCATCAGATAAATGCGTCCGCGTGGACTGTCCAGCTCATTGCCGAGTAGTTGGTAAGTGGGACAGGTAGCAAGGCAGAAACCGCAATGCACACAACTGCGCAAAATGGCATCTGCTTCTTGTCCTTCTGGTGTGTCTTTGATGAGATCGGTTAAATGGGTTTGCATGGCTGAATTTCAGGATACAGGCGTTGTGGATTGAAGATGCCTAGTGGGTCAAATTGTTGTTTTAAGCGTTGGTGAATCTTTAGTAGAGCAGGGGAGAGTGGATGAAATGCAGAAACTGTAGTTTTATCACCATAAAATAGCGTTGCATGCCCGCCGGCATTGGCGGCTTGCTGGCGAATTATAGTTGCGTCAGTATCTTTGTCAGTAAGCAGCCAGCGTAATGCGCCTCCCCATTCGATTAATTGCTTACCTGGTAGTGATAGCGAAGGGGCAGTAGGCTGGATGGACAAACGCCATAACGATTGCTCAGCTGATTTTCCTTGCTGAAAAAATGAATAAGTATGGTCGCGGATTGATTCCCAGAAATCAGCACCATCAGCAATAATGTCGCCGCCCAGTCTGCTATGAGCAGTGCGTACTGCGGATTCGGGCCCGGACACACGAATATAAAGCCGGCCGTCAAGAAAGCAGGTGGCAGAAACGGGTAATGGCTCTGCGGAACAGCGCCGCATGAAGTGAATGGCATCTGGTTGACTGGTTTGAATGCATAACGTGCGCTCGGTTTCAGGTCGGGGCAATACCTTGAGCGATACCTCCAGTAACACACCCAGTGTGCCCATTGCACCAACCATGAGGCGCGAAACATCGTAGCCAGCAACATTTTTCATAACTTGCCCACCGAAAGATAATATGCTTCCTTGTCCATCTAATAGTTGTACACCTAAAACGTAATCGCGCACAGCACCAGCGTAGGCTCGTCTGGGGCCGGATAATCCGGCGGCAACGCAGCCCCCTAATGTGGTCGCTGTACTAAAATAAGGTGGTTCAAAAGCAAGCATTTGGCCTTGTTCGTGTAACAACTTTTCCAGATCAGCCAAGGATGTGCCTGCGCGAGCAGTTACAACCAATTCACTTGGTTCATAATCAACAATGCCTTGCCAGTTGGTGGTATTAAGGATTGTATGTTGTGATGTTGCTGCTTGCGAATTACCGTAAAAATCCTTGCTGCCACCGCCGCGAATATACAATGGCCGTTTATGTTCAATGGCTTGGGTAACGGCTTGTAGTAAATAATCGGACGTGGCTTGCATTTGCATAAATCAGAACCTTGGTATATCTGGGAATTTTTCGGTACCTTGATGAACATGCATAGCACCAAATTCAGCGCAGCGGTGTAATTCGGGAATGGCTTTGCCAGGATTCAGCAGTGCCTGTGGATCAAAAGCTGCCTTGACTGCATGAAATAAATTGCGTTCGGCATCATTAAACTGCAAGCACATTTGATTGAGTTTTTCGATGCCTACGCCGTGTTCACCGGTTACTGATCCGCCGAATTCAATACAAATCTCTAGAATACGCGCACCAAATGCCTCCGCTTTTTCCAGTTCTCCCGGCTGAGTAGCATCATATAGAATCAGCGGATGCAGATTGCCATCTCCTGCATGAAATACGTTCATACAGCGTAGATTATATTTCTCCGAGAGTTGTTCAATTTGCTCTAGCACGCGCGCCAGGTGTTTACGCGGAATAGTGCCATCCATGCAATAGTAGTCTGGTGAAACCCGACCCGCTGCCGGAAAAGCTGCCTTACGCCCAGCCCAGAAAAGCTGCCGTTCGGCTTCATCACGTGCCACGCGAATGCGAATAGCACCGCTGGCCCGTAAAATAGCTTGAATTTGTTCGATTTCGCTGGCGACTTCTTCTGCCATGCCGTCGGATTCACACAACAGAATGGCGGCGCCTTCCAGGTCATAGCCGGCGTGGACGAAATCCTCGACTGCATGAATAGTCAGTTTGTCCATCATTTCCATCCCGGCAGGAATAATTCCCGCTTGAATAACATTGGCTACCGCCTCACCAGCCAGACTAATTTCATTGAATACGGCCATAACCAACTGCACCGTTTCTGGCTTAGGGAGTAATTTAACCGTGATTTCAGTGATAATGCCGAGCATGCCTTCACTGCCAGTCATTAGAGCTAGCAGATCAAAACCGGGGCTATCAAACGCTTCCGAGCCAATTTCCAGTAATTCACCTTCAATTGTCAGCACGCGCAAGCGCAAAATATTGTGTACGGTAAGGCCATATTTCAGGCAATGTACGCCGCCAGAGTTTTCTGCCACATTGCCGCCAATACTGCAGGCAATTTGAGAGGAAGGATCAGGAGCGTAATACATACCGTAAGGTGCAGCTGCTTCACTAATTGCTAAGTTGCGTACGCCCGGCTGAACGCGTGCTGTGCAGGCAAGTGGATCAATTTCCAGAATGCGATTGAGCTTGGCTAATGATAGCAATACCCCTTCCGCATGCGGTTGCGCACCCCCTGAAAGACCGGTGCCGGAGCCGCGTGCTACAACCGGTACTTGCTCAGCATGACAAATTTGCAGAATCTTGATGATTTCCGCTTCAGTGCGTGGCAACACAACCAGCATTGGTAATTGTCGGTAAGCAGAGAGCGCGTCACATTCGTATGGTCGCAATTCTTCTGTTTCGTACAATACTGCTTCTTCAGGCAAAAATTGCAAAAAAGCGGCAATTAATTGTTTACGCTTCATAAACAGGAGTCACCTCAGAACGAACGGTGTGATTGGCTAGTTTTTCGAGAATGCATACGATGGCCGAGCTATCCAATTGGCTGTCTGCTTGTGCAACACAGGCTTTGTAGAGTGATTGCGTCAGCGCCGTGCCCGGCAAGCTCACTCCTAATTCTGTGGCGCAATCCAGTGCAATCCCTAAGTCTTTCATATGTAAATCAATGCGAAAACCGGGTGTAAAAGTATGATCAATCATGCGTTTGCCGTGTACTTCCAGAATACGAGAAGCGGCAAATCCACCCAGTAGCGCTTGTCTAACTTTGTTTGGATCAGCTCCCGCTTTGGAGACAAACACCAATGCTTCGGCCACTGCCTCCAGTGTCAAGGCGGCAATGATTTGGTTGGCTGCCTTGCAAGTTTGACCAGTGCCCGGTTCACCAATATGAGTAATGGTTTTTCCCATGAGTGACAAAATAGGCTGGATAGTGCCAAATACTGCTTCAGTAGCGCCCACCATAATAGTCAAAGTAGCGTTTTGTGCACCAATATCACCACCGGATACCGGTGCATCGGCGTAATCGTGCCCTAATTGATTTATTTGTGTGACGAAATCTCGGGTTTTGATCGGTGAAATGGTACTCATATCGATAATGATCTGCGGCCGGGCGGAATCAGTAGCTAGACCTTGCGCGACTCCATTGTCAGCAAACAGCACTTTCTCTACATCTGGCGTATCTGGCAGCATCAAGATAATAATATCTGCTTGTTCAGCAACCGCTTTGGGGGTAGCGCAGGCTGTTCCGCCTAAAGCGGTTAATTCATCGGGGACACCGCTGCGAGAATATAAATAGGTGGGATAGTTACCTTGAATGAGGTGGCGTGCCATGGGCTTCCCCATAATGCCCAGACCAATAAAACCAATGTTTTTCATGTTGTGTATTGTGATGGTAAGAACGAGCCGTTATCTGTGATGCAGCTATTTATTTGTTACTGTGCAATAAGTATTGGCTTGTAGTATAACAGCCCGTGTTTTATGGATTAATGTTATCTGTATAAATTACACGTTTTTTAAGGTATCTGTATGAAAGTATTTGTGACAGGTGGGGCAGGGTATATAGGCTCGCATACCTGTGTGGAGTTGTTAACCGCTGGGCACGATGTAGTTGTGCTTGACAATTTTTGTAACAGCCATCCAGAAGCATTATGCCGGGTGGAAAAGATTACTGGTAAAAGGATTACTGTCGTCAAGGAGGATATTCGCAACCAAGCAGCGCTTGAAGCAGCACTGCAAGAGCATGGTTGTGAGGCAGTCATTCATTTTGCTGGACTCAAGGCAGTGGGCGAATCTGTCGCCAAACCACTGCAATATTATGATAACAATGTGGTGGGGACGTTACGTTTGTTGGCAGCCATGCAAAATTGTGGGGTAGAGACACTGGTGTTTAGCTCATCGGCAACAGTGTATGGCGAACCGCAATATTTACCCTTGACGGAAGATCATCCACTGTCTGCCACTAATCCCTACGGTCGCAGCAAGCTGATGATTGAAGATATACTGCGTGATTTATATCAGGCCAAGCCCCAATTTCGTATTGCTATCCTGCGCTATTTTAATCCAGTCGGTGCGCATGACAGTGGCTTGATCGGCGAAGATCCGCAAGGAATTCCCAATAATTTGATGCCGTATGTGGCGCAAGTGGCCGTAGGGCGGCGTGCCCATCTGAATGTATGGGGTGGTGATTATCCAACCCATGATGGCACGGGTGTACGAGATTATATCCATGTAGTTGATCTGGCATTAGGGCATCTCAGCGCACTGGATTATTTGGCTTCTGGCCCACAGTGCGTTGCGGTGAACCTCGGAACAGGAACAGGTTACAGTGTGTTGGACGTGGTCAAAGCTTTTGAACAAGCCAGCCAAAAGCAAGTGGCTTATCAGTTGGCTGACAGACGTCCAGGTGACGTGGCAACTTGCTATGCAAATCCGGTGCTGGCTGAAAAGATACTAGGCTGGAAAGCACAGCGTGATTTGGCAGCAATGTGCCGTGACCACTGGCGCTGGCAACAGCAAAATCCAGAAGGATTTGTTTAATCTGTTCGCAATTGAGTTGCTCTTTGATCTTCTCCTAGAGATCAAGGATAAAGTAGCTAACAGCTTGCTGCGCACGCTAGGATTTGTCTGGTGCTGGGGGTCATGGCGCAACAAAAAACCCCTTGTGCGAGTGTCACAAGGGGTTAAATAGTTTTAGCAAGCTACTTGGTTAGTTTTGCTCTTGTTCTTTATTTTTTTCAGTATTTTTTCTGCCAGGAAACAGTTTCCTGAAGAGTGGGATGCTGAATAATCCGATCAAAGTACCTAGTAAAATCATGAGGGAATTTTGCGTACTACTCTTGGAAAGAGATGTCGTGATTTCTCTTACCACCTCATTTTTTTCCGTTTTGTTTTCGTCGGTGCTTATTTGTGGCAAATCCTCTGCTTCATAAACATCGACAATGTTGTAAGGTGTTAAACCGGGAATACTGGGTATATCCTGTTTTCCCTTGCCAATTACAAGCTGGGCTTTCATCCCTTTTTCCATATGCTGTGCGATATCGCAATGCACCAGCAAAGTATCATCTGATCCCGGTACGATAATGGTGCCGGAGACAGTTTTGGGTCCTGTCACTTCCAGATGGAACATACCAAATTGATACAGATATCTAGGTAAACCGTGCATCATGAATTGATGGCGAATATTATCTTCATTGGAGAAATGAAAGGTCACTTTTGAGCAAGGTTTGACATGCCATTGTTGCTGATCAAAGGCAAACACGGTGCCTGGGAATCTTTCTGCATATTTTCTGCCGGCACGAACAGTAATTTCCACTTCCTCAGAAATAGCCTGGCAGCCACTGGGTAGCTTATCCAGATTCTGCCCCATGATCATGGTGCCTTCGTGATCCATGATATGGCCATCTTCCATGTGGTGGTGGTGATGCATGTCGCCATGATCAGCACCACCAGCTTGATGGCTATGCTCGCTATGGCCCGAGTGATCATGCTGGTGTGATGTAGAGTCGATACTGTGATCTTCGTGGACATGATCACTTACATGCTGCTCTTCCTGATGTGATTCTGCATCAATACCATGTTCTTCATGAGCATGTTCGTGCTCGCTATGTTGCGCGTGTTCCTCATGCTGTTCGTGACCTTCATGTCCCTCGTGCTGATCATGCTGTTGTGCAGAAGCATCCAAATAGAATGGCAGTGTGGCAGCCAGCAGAACAATAATCTTAAATTTTGCTTTCATTACGCTTCACCCCCTTTCTTGCCTCTGATTTTTGAAATTGCTACTACAGCGCATTGCTTGATCTGGTTGCGTCTGGCAGTAACTACATACATAAGCAATCCAAGGAGCAAACCTCCCAGTACGTAGAGCAGGGAATTACGTGTAGCAGTATCGAGGCTGATTAATCTGCTGTCAGCTGCACCAAAAGTTGCAGCTTCATCCAGGTTTTGCCAGATGGGTACTTTTCTTTCCCAGAATTCCTTGGTGAAGTAGTTGTCAAGACTAACGCCAAAATGGCTGGAGTTTGGTAGTCCGTTTTCACCTAGATAAGAGGTGAAAACAATAGAACTCATGCTGCCGCCCTCAGCCATGCCGTTGGTAGTGATACCTTTTTCACGATGATCATGGATTAACCAGTCACCTTCACCAGTATTATGTAAACCGTCGTCGATAGTTTTTATTTCCAGATCCAGGCGCTGTGCTGGGGCAAGATCAAATACATCTCGCCTGATTTGTGCTAGTGGATTGTGTTCTATCCCATCGTAGTGTGTGATTTTGGCAGTATGGCCGTGCGTGTGCACCGCGATGGATTCACTGCCGCTATTGAGCAGGCGTAGCTTGATTTTTTCGTCAGGTTCGACAATGACCAACGATTCCCTGAGCGTATAAGGAAATGATGTACCATTGAGCGTGAAATAATCCTCGGTTGAATTGTTGATTTCATAGCGTCGATTCATATCACGAGCGATCAGACGCGGATCGTTATACTGCTTGATGATGTCGCCCAGTTCTTTATCCATGGAGTGGTAATGCAGATCATATTCTTGATCATATCCCTGCTCTTTGATGGCTTCTGATCGATGGCGCACTTTGCCACCCCCGACGTTCAGGGTTTGCAACCAGTTGTTGGGTTTGTTTTCCTCAACAATGATGATGCCTCCTAACCCCATTGATAAATGAGTGTGTGTCTGGACGTGGCAATGATAAAACATGGTTCCTGGGTGACGAGCCTGGAATTGATATACTCTGCGTTCACCAGGCATCAATTCCATTTCACTGGTTTGTGGCACGCCATCGTTACCGTTCATTTCGTGATGGAATGGATGATCGACACCATGTAAATGAATGCTGTGTGGGAAGTAGTGCGTATTCTCCAGCACAATTTGTACGATATCTCCCTGTTCCACACGAATAACCGGTGAGGGAAGTCTAATTAATGAGTTAGCACGTACGCTTTCAAAATTTTCAGTTGACATGCCACTGGTTTTGGGGGCAAAAACCCAAGCTCCAGGTTGTACGCCGGGCGCTATATCAAAAGTAGGAACCAGACCAGGGAAATCAGGTGATTTTCCATTCAGTTCCATAATTTCCAGTTTAATAATGATACGATCAGGATCACCGTCACCATCCAGATCATCGGTTTTAATGATGGCATCCGGAGAAAGATGGGTTTTCATCAATGTATCCATGGAAATGTTGTTAGTTCCTTTGACAGCCGCTGCGATCCAGGCCGGATTATCCGGGCTACAGCTTGGATCAGCCTCAATTTCTACGCCATCAATAACTTGGGCATCTCGCCAGGCTGGTGGAATTTTAGGATCACAAGGTGGTTCAGAGGTGAGTGCTGCCGGATCAACTTTAATGGTTTTAGGTAGTTTCAAGGACGCATAAACACTACCAGAAGCACACGCTAAATAAGCGATCGCTATAATTGTGCGAATAAAATTAGACATGTCTCTCTCAATCTATCCTTAATGGAATTTAATAAAAAGGTGCCCCTACTTACCTTACGTCGGTATTTATTGTGTGGTGTAACCACAGTAATTTTGAGTTTTTACTTTCTGACGTTGGTGATAGCGATTTCAATCGAAGTTGTATTTTACACAACGGGTTATGATTCGCTGAGCATTCCCAATACTATATTTCGAGCAAGTTAAGTCGTGTTGTGCAGAATACCCTTATTCAAGCAATATTTCTACTTGCCTCATTGTATAGCACACAATTTTTTTTGTATTGCTACATTTTTATGCTAAACAGATGGTGATTCTGATGAAACTATTTGATTTTTAAGGATTAATTTTTTCACTATAAAATAGACAATCTGTTTAGAATAAAGTTTGTTCGTAGTGGTAACAGGCGAACTCAACGTTAATCGTGACTATAAACAGTACTGTCAGTAGGGTCAATAATACAGTAACTGGAATAACTACAAGAAACTGATTGCCAATTGATTGCGCTGTAGATAAAAACTGGTGGAAAATTCAAGGCTAGCTGTGATAAAGATATATGGATAAATAAATGGCGAAATTATTATTCAAACTGAGGAATGTGCCAGATGATGAGGCTGAAGAGGTGCGCTTGTTGCTAAGTGAGCATCAGATTGATTTTTATGAAACCACAGCGGGCAACTGGGGTGTTTCCATGCCGGCGTTATGGGTGCGTGAAGATACACAATTTCAGCGTGCACGCACATTGTTGGATACATATCAAAGTGAACGCAGCGCACGCGTGCGAGCGGAATATGCACGTCTTAAACGAGAAGGGAAACATAAAACGATAATGGATAGTTTTCGTGAGAACCCGGCTCTGTTTATTGCTTACCTCTTTATAGTGTATGCGCTACTGTATCTTCCGTTTAAATTTATCGCAGAACTTAGTCAATCATCATGAAATTTACGAAATTAAGTACTGGTTGCGTGATACTGATCTCGTTCTTATTCTTTTCCTATTTTAAGAATTAATACCTTGAAGCGTCTGTTCAGTTTGCTGGCCGTGTGCTTGCTGGGTGTTGCCACCGTGCTGGGTTTTGCACCTTTTTATCTTTATCTCGTGCCGGTGATCACATTAGCGCTACTTGTTTTGTTCTGGCGCAAGAGCAGCACACCTATGCAAGCAGCAATCACCGGCTTTGCTTTTGGTATGGGGTTATTTGGAGCGGGGGTCACCTGGTTATATGTCAGTTTGCATGATTTTGGCCATATGGCACCTGCATTGGCGGTGTTAGCGCTCATCGTTTTGTGTGCTTATTTATCACTTTTCCCGGCATTGGTTGGTTGGATTGTGACCTGGCGCTATTTTCGTAGCGCTTGGATCTGGCCCGGAATTGTCGCAGCGGTATGGGTGTTGATGGAGTGGCTGCGTGGCACCATCTTGTTCGCGGGTTTTCCATGGTTAGCAGTTGGTTATTCACAAGTGCCCGATAGTCTATTAGCAGGATACGCACCTGTTGTGGGTGTTTATGGCGTCTCGCTGCTATTGATGTTGGGAGTAGCGTGGCTGGCATGTTGGTTGGCACAGCGACAACAATATCGTTGCTGGCTATATCTGGCCAGCATTTGGATCATCGGGTTCGGCTTGCAGCAAATTCACTGGACTCAACCTGAAGATGAGCCAGTAACTGTCAGTTTGCTGCAAGGCAATATCCCACAGGATATGAAGTGGGAACCAGAGCATTTGGCAGCCACCATGCGTGCGTATGCCCGTTTGGTACAAGCAAGCCCCAGTCGTCTAATCGTTACACCGGAAATCTCGTTTCCTATTTACTATGATCAAGCCCCGCGCGATTACCTGGAGTTTTTAACAGAGCATGCGCTTACGCAACAAGGTGATGTATTAGTCGGAATGCTGGAATATTCTGCGGCGGATAATGGCTACTACAACAGCATGTTTAGTTTTGGCGCATCTCCCGAACAAAGTTACCGCAAATACCATTTGGTTCCGTTTGGAGAATATATTCCGCTAAAAACAATTTTTGGCTGGGTGATAGACGTATTACATATCCCCTTGTCAGATTTTTCACGTGGCAAACCGGGTCAGCAGCCGTTGAATCTGGCTGGACAACGAGTGGCTGTTAATATTTGCTATGAAGATGTATTTGGCGAAGAAATTATCTTGCAGTTGCCGCAAGCTAGTTTGCTAGTCAATGTCAGCAATGATGCCTGGTTTGGTCGTTCCATTGGTCCTCGCCAGCATCTGCAAATTTCACAAATGCGCGCATTGGAAACCGGGCGTTATATGCTGCGTTCCACCAATACTGGTGTAACCGCCATCATCAACGAGCGTGGGCAGGTATTACAGCAACTGGAAATGTTCACCACCGCTGGCTTGCATGGGGTTGCGCAGGGGTTTAAAGGTGCGACCCCTTATGTCCGTTTTGGCAACAGTATCGTACTAGGGTTAATTGGTTTGATTTTGTTCGCTGGCGGTGTGGTGGCGTTTTTCGGTCGCTATAAAACTCTGTAGAATAACAAATTCATCATGAAATATTCATAGCTGTGACATGTCAACTTTTACTTTTCAAGAAATAATTCTCGCTTTACAACAATATTGGTCACAGCAAGGCTGCGCTTTGTTACAGCCTTATGACATGGAAGTAGGCGCAGGTACCAGTCATACCGCTACTTTTTTACGTGCACTTGGGCCAGAGCCATGGCGGGCGGCGTATGTGCAACCCTCCCGTCGTCCCAAAGATGGTCGTTATGGCGACAACCCCAATCGCCTGCAACATTATTATCAATTCCAGGTGGTATTGAAACCGGCACCACCTGATATTTTGGATTTGTATTTTCGTTCACTGCAGATGTTGGGGTTAGATTTACAGCAAAATGATGTGCGGCTAGTGGAAGATGATTGGGAAAATCCTACCCTGGGAGCCTGGGGGTTAGGTTGGGAAGTCTGGTTGAACGGCATGGAAGTCACACAATTTACTTATTTTCAGCAAGTGGGAGGTATCAATTGCCGACCTATCACAGGTGAAATCACTTATGGGCTGGAAAGGTTGGCCATGTATCTGCAAGGTGTGGAAAATGTGTTTGATCTGGTTTGGACAAAAGGGCTGACTTACGGGGATGTTTATCACCAAAACGAAGTTGAGCAATCCACTTACAATTTTGAATATAGCGATACTGAATTTTTACTGCACTCCTTTGATCAACTGGAAGCACAAACGAATCGATTGGTTGAAGCACAGCTATCGTTACCTGCCTATGAACAAGTGCTGCAGGCAGCGCATGTTTTCAATCTGCTGGATGCGCGCGGTGCAATTTCGGTAACCGAGCGCGCTGCTTATATTGGCCGTATTCGCAATTTGTCACGGCAGGTTGCGCAAGCGTATTACAACAGTCGCATGCATTTACAACCACCTTTCCCAATGGCACCGCGTGAATGGGTTGCGCAAGTTTTGGAAGAAAAGGAGAAGGAGTCAGCATGCTGATTAACAATTTGCTGGTTGAATTACTCACTGAAGAGCTTCCGCCCAAATCACTGGAAAAACTAGGACGTGCTTTTGCCACATCAATTGTTGATCACTTGCGAAAGCAGCATTTAACTACGGAAAATAGCGTCACTACTGTTTTTGCCTCCCCGCGTCGGCTGGCTGTGCATGTCACTGCTGTTGCTGCACAAGCGCCCAAGCAGATGGTTACGCTCAAACTGATGCCAGTAACGGTAGGATTGGATGCGCAAGGACAACCTACCGCGGCATTACATAAAAAACTTGCTGCATTGAATTTGGAAAATATTTCAATGGATGCACTTAAGCGTGAGAAAAAAGGCAAGATAGAAATGTTGTTGCTGGAACAAGATGTAGCAGGTATCCAGCTAGCAGCAGGGTTGCAAAAAGCAGTGGATGAAGCCATTCGACAGTTACCTGTTCCCAGAATGATGACTTATCAACTGGCAGATGGCTGGGAAAACGTTCATTTTATTCGTCCAGCACATGGATTGGTTGCATTGCATGGACAACAGATTGTGCCTATCAATGCTTTAGGGTTTGCCGCTGGTAACATCACTCACGGTCATCGTTTTGAAGCGAAGCAAACTGAGTTGATAATTGATCACGCCGACCATTATGAACAGATTTTGGAGACAGAAGGAGCTGTTATTGCCAGTTTCGAGCGCCGTCGTCAACGCATCAAAGAAGGGTTGGAAGCAGAAGCAAGCGCCATGCAATTACACCATCTTGCTGATGAAGCACTATTGGATGAAGTCACTGCGCTGGTAGAGCATCCCAATATTTTGACAGGTACTTTTTCTGCTGATTTTCTGGAAGTGCCGCAGGAATGCTTGATTTCAACCATGAAAATCAACCAAAAATATTTTCCTTTGCTAGATGCGGCGGGTAAATTAACGCATCATTTTCTGATTGTGGCCAATATTGCGCCTGATGATCCACAACAGATTATTACGGGTAACGAACGCGTCATTCGTTCTCGCCTAGCAGATGCCAAATTTTTCTTTGATTATGATCGCAAGCGTACTTTGGCTTCGCGTTTGCCCGCTTTAGAGCAAGTAATCTACCATCATCAATTAGGTTCGCAAGGGGAACGTACTCGTTATGTACGCGCACTTGCAAGAGTGATTGGACAATTATTGGGGGATGGGCATCTGGCTCAACAAGCCGATCAGGCTGCTATGCTGGCTAAAGCAGATTTGCTGACAGATATGGTGGGAGAATTTCCGGAATTGCAAGGCGTGATGGGGCGCTATTACGCACTGCATGAAGGAATTGACGAGGCAATTGCCTTTGCCATTGAAGATCATTACCAACCACGTTTTGCGGGGGATACCTTACCTCGTAGCCTGGTCGGAGTGTGCGTGGCGCTGGCAGATAAACTGGAAACACTGATTAGCCTGTTCAGTATTGGGCAGCTACCGACGGGGGATAAGGATCCTTATGCTTTGCGTCGGCATGCGTTGGGTGTGATTCGTATGCTGATTGAAAAAGACATATCAGTTGGGTTAGATGTGTTGATTTCGCGTGCAGCGGGTGTATTGCAAGATGCAACGATAGGTGCGCCCGCATCCGATTCAGAAGGACATGCACGCCCAGTGACACCACAACTCACCGAGCAGCTGCTGGATTTCTTTTATGATCGCCTGGCCAGTAATTTGCATGAACAAGAAGGCTATACCGTGCAGGAGGTTGAAGCAGTGTTATCTTTGCGGCCGGCATTATTGCGCGATATTCCGAAACGTCTAGCTGCAATTCGCACCTTCTCATCCTTGTCAGAGGCAACTAGCTTGGCTGCAGCCAACAAGCGGGTGAGTAATATCCTTAAGAAAGCACAGTTTGATCATTCGATAGGCGTGGATGAGTCTTGGTTACAAGTTCCGGCCGAGCTGACTTTGTACCAGGCATTATCTGAAATTAGCGTAACGGTACAGCAGGCTTTCAAAAACGGTGATTATGTACTTGCCTTGCAAACTTTGGCTGCCTTGAAAGAGCCCGTTGATACTTTTTTTGATCAAGTCATGGTCAATGATGAAAATGACACACTGCGTCGTAATCGCCTAGCTTTATTGGCTACCTTGCAGGCCACCATGAATCGGGTCGCAGATATTTCTCAGTTAGCAGCGTGATTGAGTAGCAATGAAGCTGATTATTCTTGATCAAAACGGCGTGATTAATCAACAAGGTGAAACCTTGATTAAAACACCTGAGGAATGGAAACCGATTCCGGGCAGTTTGCAAGCCATTGCGCGTTTAACGCATGCGGGTTATCGCGTAGTAACTGCCATTAACCAGTCTGCTATTGGGCGCAGTTTAATTGACATGACGATCTTCAATGCTATCAACAACAAAATGATTCACGCAGTACAGCAAGGGGGAGGGCGATTAGATGCTTTATTTTTTTGCCCGCATACCCAGCATGATAAATGTTCCTGCCGTAAACCTGGAATTGGTATGTTCAAGGAAATCCAGCAGCGCTACGGTGTTGAGCTGGAACATGTCCCGGTAGTAGGTGATTCATTGCATGATCTGCAAGCAGCTGCCAATGCCGGTGCGGTGCCAGTATTAGTCTTGACAGGAAATGGCCAAATGACACTGGACAATGGCAATTTACCGCAAGGCACGCAAATTTATCCTGATCTCGCAGCCGTAGCAGATAGTCTCGAAGTGCAGGTGTTGTAATGGCAGGCGCACGCTCTTTTATTTACATGCTGTTGCAGGCAATTATTACGCCACCCTATGCGCTGTTTACGCTGATGTGCTTTCCCTTGCCTCCACAGCGTCGCTATCAGGTAACGTACGGTTGGACAAGGTTAATGCTATTCATGCTGCGCACCATTTGTGGGCTGCATTATGAAGTATTAGGGCGAGAAAACATCCCTGAGCAACCATCCGTCATTCTTTCCAAACATCAATCGGCTTGGGAAACGCTGGCTTTGCAGCAGATTTTTCCACCACAAGTGTGGGTGTTGAAGAAAGAATTGTTACGCATTCCATTTTTTGGCTGGGGATTGGCTATGACCAGCCCGATTGCAATTGATCGCAGTGCCGGAAAAGCAGCACTGGAACAGATTGTAGAGCAAGGACGAGAACGATTAAAACAGAATTTTTGGATTGTTGTTTTCCCAGAAGGTACGCGAATTGCACCTGGTAAGAAGGGTAGATATCGTATTGGCGGCGCCTGGTTGGCAGTGCATACTGGCGCACTGGTAGTGCCAGTGGCGCATAATGCGGGAAAATTTTGGGGCAGAAATTCCTTTATTAAATATCCCGGCACTATCACACTGAGTATTGGCCAACCAATTAATCCAGCTGGGTTGGAAGCAGGTGAGTTACTTACTCAGGTAGAAACCTGGATTGAGGCAGAGACGGCGCGCATCAGCACCTATAACTAATTGTGTAACGCGGTGACAGGAGTAGTAAACTAAAGTCGGTTATTTTCCGGAAGCTCCCTGGCTTTACTGATATTTCGTTCAGCACTTGCGATTGGCTGGTTGCTAATAAATCAAAGGAGCAATATGAACAAGTTACGTAAAACTCGTGCCTGGAAAGCATTGCAGGCACATTATGCTACATTCCAAAAAACACATTTACGTGAGTTATTTACCCAGGATGCAGAACGTGCCAGGCGTTATGTGGTAGAAGCTGCCGGTTGGCGGCTGGATTACGCCAAACAGCGCGTCAATGACGAAACGCTGCAATTACTGTTTGAGCTGGCACGCGAACGTCATCTGGAAGCACAACGCGATGCTATGTTTGCCGGTGAAGCGGTTAATACCACCGAACAGCGCGCCGCCTTGCATATTGCCTTGCGCGCACCGGCAACTGCAGTTATTAAAACAGCAGGCGTCAACGTGGTGCCGGAAGTGCATAGCGTACTGGCACGTATGGCCAAGTGTGCTGAAACAATTCGTACAGGTGAGTGGAAAGGTTACAGTGGCCGACCCATTCGCAATATCGTCAATATCGGGATTGGCGGCTCCGATCTCGGGCCGGTGATGGCATTTGAAGCGTTGCGTTATTACAGTGATCGCCAATTGCAGTTGCGCTTTGTTTCCAATGTGGATGGCACCGATTTTACTGAAGCGGTGCGTGGACTGCGCCCAGATGAAACGCTGTTTATTGTCGCTTCCAAAACATTCACCACATTGGAGACTATGACCAACGCGCACACTGCGCGTAACTGGCTGCGGGCAGCGGTCGGGCAGGACAAAAAGAAGCTGGCGCCACATTTCCTGGCACTGTCAACTAATGAGAAGGCGGCTAACGCTTTTGGCATCCCTTCTGAGCAGATGTTTGGTTTTGCGGAATGGGTGGGAGGGCGTTATTCCATGGATTCTGCTATTGGCTTATCCACCATGATTGCTATTGGTCCGGAAGCGTTCCATGCCATGTTGGTCGGTTTCCATGCCATGGATGAACATTTCCGCAGTGCGCCGCTTGAGCAGAACATGCCAGTCATCATGGGTTTGCTGAACATATGGTATGCGGATTTCTTTGAGGCCAGCACGGTAGCAGTTTTGCCTTACTCACATTACCTCAAGCGTTTTTCCGCCTATTTGCAGCAGCTCACCATGGAATCCAACGGCAAGCATGTCACGCTGGATGGGCAAGAAGTGGATTATCACACTGGCTCCATTTTCTGGGGAGAACCTGGCACTAACGGTCAACACTCTTTTTATCAGCTGATTCACCAGGGAACGCATCTGATTCCTTGCGATTTTATTGCTTTTGCTGAAGCGCTCAATTCACTTGGACGTCATCAGGATATATTATTTGCCAATGTTGTCGCGCAGGCAGAAGCACTTGCCATGGGCAAAACACTGGCAGAAGTACAACAAGAAGGGATCGCTGCTGAACTAGCTCCGCATAAGGTGATGGCAGGTAATCGACCCTCCAATTTGCTGCTGGCCAAGCGTTTGACGCCGGAAACACTGGGGGCATTAGTGGCATTGTACGAACACAGTGTGTTTACCCAGGCGGCAATCTGGAACACGAATCCGTTTGATCAATGGGGCGTAGAACTCGGTAAACAGCTGGCCGCGCGTATTGTGAAGGAAATTGAATCGCCGAAGGCCAAGCTCACGCATGATGCTTCAACCAATGCGGCCATTGACTGGTATCGGCATGCCCGCCGGGATGCGTCTGCAAATGAAGCGGCGCCACAGCAACAATCGCAGCGTGTACTGGTGTTGGATATAGGTGGCACGAGCGTCAAAGCGAAAATAACCGGGATGGATTCAAGAATCAAAATTGCCTCCGGTCCAAACATGACACCGGAAAGTATGCTGGAACAATTACAACATGCGTTGCATAAACATCATTACGATGCAGTCAGTATCGGGTTTCCAGCATTGATTATGCGTGGACGCATTGTCAATGAGCCAGCCAATCTTGGCAGCGGCTGGATTGGATTTGATTTTACGAAAGCGTTTGGCTGTTCGGTCAAGATCATCAATGATGCTGCTATGCAAGCACTGGGCAGCTATGCTGGCGGCAAGATGCTGTTTCTTGGATTGGGGACAGGATTAGGTTCCACCATGATTATAGATGGACAAATTGAACCGATGGAGTTGGCGCATCAGCCATACAAATGTCATACCTATGAATACTACGTGGGCAAACGGGCTCTTAAACGTTTAGGGAAACGACGTTGGCGAGCAGAAGTGCATGCGGAAATAGCAGCGTTACGCACCGCACTGGAGCCTGATTACATCGTGTTGGGTGGTGGTAACGCCAGGTTGCTCAAGGAATTACCGGAAGATGTCCGGCTGGGTAGCAATGAACATGCTTTTATTGGTGGTTTTCGTTTGTGGGAGAATGAAGGTGTTTTTTGAAAAACAGCGGCCCTGAATATATCCTTATTTTAAAAAACTAATAAATGAAGTAATTGCAATCGCATTAAAGAAATCAATAAATAATGAACCCACCAGTGGAATCACGAAAAAGGCTTTGAATGATGGGCCATTCACGCGCGTAAATGCTTCCATATTGGCCATGGCATTGGGGGTGGCACCCATGCCAAATCCGCAATGCCCGGCGGCGATTACAGCAGCATCGTAGTCCGCGCCCATGACGCGAAATGTGACGAAATAAGCAAAAGCAAACATGATGACGGTTTGCAGCAGCAGAATAATGGACAATGGACCAGCGATGTTAGCCAGTTCCCACAGTTTCATGGACATTAGGGCCAGCGTCAGAAAGAAGGCTAATGATACGTTGCCCATCACGATGAATTCTCTTTCCGGAATATGCCAGTTGCGCCAGTCAATAATATTGCGCACAGCTGCTGCAATGATCATGGGCCCTAGATAAGCCGGCAGGGTAATATGCATGGTTTGTAACCAACTTACCAGCAAGGTACCGATACCAATGCAAATCACCAGCAGCATGGTGGCAATCAGGATAGATTCGTCACAACTCAGTGACGTGCGCGGTGTCTCCAGCGTGGTGATAGTGTTGTGCTTGTTTGCTGCATGAAGATGATGTTGAGCGTGATGACGACGAATCAGCAATGAACCCACTGGCCCGCCAATCATGCAACCGGCCACCAACCCATACGTGGCGGCAGCGATGGCAGCAGGTAGCGCACCAACAGCACCAGCCTGTTCCAGTAATGGACCAAATGCGGCTGAAGTGCCATGTCCGCCTGTCAATGAAATTGAACCAGCGGCCAAGCCAATCAGCGGGGCAATCCCCAATCCTTTGGCAAGCATGACACCCACAATATTCTGAATAACCAATAACACGATTGCGCACAACAGAAACAAAGCAACCGCCGCGCCACTACTTTTGAGCTGCTTGAAGCTGGCCGAAAAGCCAATGGTGGTGAAGAATACCAATAGCAGGTAATCGCGCATCGTATCATCCACTTCAAGCGTAAATTGATGATTGGTATGTCCTATTAGCGCAATCAATGAAAAAATAAGGCCACCAATCACGGGCGTAGGAATGAAATAGCGCGCCAGAATGGTAATACGGTTTTTGGTATATTCACCCAATCCCAGCATAATAGCGGCGACTGCCAGGGTCAGAGCGATGTCCATGTGAATGCTAATTGGAGTCATGATGCGTGTTGTGCTGTTGGTTCTTTCTGTTGTGCAATAAGCGCAATGATGCTGAACAAAGTGTTGCATTCTGCCGGACAGAATGAACAAGTCAAATCACAAGATTAAAAAAGGAGCAAATGTATTGAGCAAGCGTAACCTCTTTTTGCTGCTGGCCAATATTTTTCTGGTGTTGCTGGCGGCGTGCAGCACCGCACCTGCCAATCAGCCGTTCGGTACATTATCATCAGCGGAAACTGCTGCAACAATTCCGGTGTATGACTGGGATAGCGATATTTTTCATCCAGTCGTGGCGCAGCATGGCATGGTGGCCACCGAGCAAAAACTGGCATCTGCCATTGGGCTGGATATTCTCAAGGCAGGAGGTAATGCAGTGGATGCTGCAGTTGCAGTTGGCTTTGCGCTAGCCGTCACGTTGCCTAACGCGGGCAACATTGGTGGTGGCGGCTTTATGCTGGTTTATGATGCACAAACACAGCAATCTATAGCGCTGGATTTTCGGGAAATGGCTCCGGCAGCAGCTCAGCGTGATATGTATCTGGATGCGGCTGGCAATGTTGTCGCCGGTAAATCGCTTTTCAGTCATGCCGCAGCAGGGGTGCCAGGTACCGTTGCCGGTTTAACGCACGCCCTGCAGCGCTGGGGTTCACTCCCTTTGGCAAAAGTCATGCAACCGGCGATCACATTGGCAGAGCAGGGTTATTTGGTCAGCGCTACCCTGGCGAAAGGGTTGCAGTATGCGGCAAAAAACATGGAGAAATGGCCAGCTGCTCGCGCAATTTTCTGGAAAGATGGTGCACCACTGCAAGCAGGTGACAAACTGGTACAGCAGGATTTGGCCAATTCCTTGAAATTGATTGCACGAGAAGGCGCCGCAGCATTTTATAGTGGGGAGATTGCCCACAAGATTGCTGCAGATATGGCGCAACACAATGGCTTGTTAACGCTTACTGATCTGGAGAATTATCAGGTTATTGAACGGCAACCGATACGTGGCACTTATCGTGGTTACGAGATCGTGACCATGCCGCCTCCTTCTTCAGGCGGTGTCCATCTGGTGCAACTGCTCAATATAGCGGAGCATTGGCCGCTTGCCACATGGGGGCACAACAGCGCACAAACCATTCACCATCTGACAGAAGCCATGAAGCTGGTTTATGCTGATCGCGCCGAATATCTGGGAGATCCGGATTTTGTTGATATGCCCATTACTGGCCTGACCAGCGAAACATACGCTGCGGCACTGGTTGCGCAGATTGATTCAAAGCACGCCCGATCAGCAGAGACTATTCAACCCGGCCAGCCACAACGTTATGAAAGTGATCAAACCACTCATTTTTCAGTAGTGGATACCGCCGGTAACATGGTGGCGGTAACGTATACGCTCAATACCAACTTTGGCAGCGGCATCGTCGCGCCTGGCACGGGCATTGTGTTGAACAATGAAATGGATGATTTTTCCATCAAACCTGGTGTGCCAAATGTATATGGCGTAATTGGAGGAGAGGCCAATGCCGTTACGGCTCGCAAACGTCCACTTTCATCCATGACACCCACATTTGTACTAAAAGCGGGCAAACCCTGGTTGGTAACCGGTAGTCCCGGTGGCCCGCGCATTATTACTACTGTGTTGCAGCAGATTATCAACGCGATTGATTTCGCCATGAATCCAGCAGAAGCGGCTTCAGCCGCGCGCTTTCATCATCAAGGCATCCCAGATGAATTGCGAGTGGAAAAGGGCATATCACCGGATACCTTGCAGCTGTTACAACAAAAAGGACACCATATCGTTATCAAACCCACCATGGGGCGTACCCAGACTATTCAGCGGCATGAGGATGTGCTCTGGGGATATTCCGATCCACGTAATCCGGATGGAGTAACGCTGGGATTTTAATAAATTTATAGAGTGTTTTTAATTTTCATTACCCTCTTTTGAGTGAGCGAGAAGGCAATTTTTTTGTAGTAGTAAGCTGCTTCATTAATAAAGACCGGATAGAAAACACCTTCGTCTGCAAAGCAAATAGTATCGCCCTCAATGGTTTCAAAGATGGGATCCCCCTTTTGTAAAGGCTGATAATCGCTATCTTGTAGTTCTCGGTGTATGAATCCGTTGATGTTGTCTGCCGCATCAATTGGAAACGCAACTGTTCTGACATGCTCATACACTTCTAGTGAGTTAGTGGGCATGGGGCATTCACCAGTATTGGTTTTAGATACAAATTCAAGCGCTGCTCCAATAGCCATACTGGTTTGCTCAAGGATGTCATGGCGTACAATTCCGTTGGCAATAGGTCCGACCTCAAGTAAAAATCCGTAAGGAGCAATGGAATTCAGAAAAGGATGATCCGCTTCTCCGGTGTAGGATTTGGCAGAAGTGTAGTAAATAAAACAATTGGGCAGCTTGTGTTTGATATAGGCAGCCAGCTGAAAATTATAGGGATGATCATTCACCAGAATAATCGTGACGCCCATATTGGCCGTGGTGGTATGCATATCAATAATCAGCTCGGTACGCGATGATCCTTTGGGGCCAATTGCCTGATTGATTACTTTTGCCCGGTTGGCTTCATAGCCCGGTAATTCAATATTCAGCAAATCCTCGTTTTTGAATGCCCGATTAAGATCGGTATCCACGAACCTGGAACATTGTTCATAAGCGCGTGGATTGCCGATCATCAGCGCTATTTCTAACCCATTCCATTTGGCTTGAAATTGAGTGCGCTGCATTCTTTTAATCAAATAGATACCGGTATATTCATTACCATGAGTCCCCCCGACAATAGCGATATTTTTGATATTCATTGTCAATTATTTATCCTGGTGAGTAGAGCGACGCCTAAGTTGTTTCGTGTTGTACCCAATTTTGTAGAAACTGGAGTTGAGTTGTCTCCTTTGAACGGACACATTATATTCTGTTTAAAGGAGAAGCAAGATGACACAAAACTACAAACCAGCCTACCCGGTAGCATTTCGCCAACAGATGGTGGAATTGGTTGCGGCAGGTAAAAGCCCTAAACAACTATCTCAGGAATTTGGCTGCCATTACACCTCTATTCAGGCATGGTGCCGTGCAGCGGGGGTGCAATATCGATCTAACCAGGAAATTGACACGATTTTGATGTCAAATGGCACCGTCCTGAATGCCAATGAACGCCAGGAGCTGCTGACATTGCGTAAGCAACTCAAGCAAGTACAAATGGAGCGAGACATCTTGGCAAAGGCTACGGCCTGGTTTGCAAACAACCAGGGTTAACTGGAAAGATACACCCGTTAATCCAGGCAAACCAGGCGCAATTTCCGACTCGCGTGCTCTGCAAGACGCTGGGGGTATCGCACAGTGGCTACTATGATTGGATTAGACGTACGCCCAGTCGGTAAACCGTTAGCAACAATCAATTGAGCGAACAAATCATGATGATATACCGCAAAAGTGATTGCACGTATGGCCACCCCCGCATTACCGTTGAATTGGCTGATCTTGGAATCTTGGTCAACCACAAGCGCGTAGGCAGGTTGATGCGTGCAGCGGGGATTAAAGGAGTGAGCCGCAGACGCAACTTTGTCATCACAACACAGCGGAGTAAGCGTGATCACCCTGCACCAGATCTGGTGCAACGTCATTTCAAGGCAAGCAGTATCAATCAGCTATGGGTAGCAGACATGACTTATATTCCCACCTGGGCAGGGTTCTTGTACCTAGCCGTGGTCATTGATGTATGCAGCCGTAAGGTAGTGGACTGGTCTTTTGGTGAAACTATGACAGCAAATCTGGTCATCAGTGCGTTGAACATGGCATTACTCACCCGCAAACCGGATGAGGTGATTCATCACAGTGATCAGGGCAGTCAATACACCAGTGTTGAGTTTGGCAAGCGCTGCAGAGAAATGGGTGTGCGCCCTTCCATGGGCAGCGTAGGCGATGCTTATGACAATGCAATGGCTGAAAGTTTCTTTGCTTGCCTGGAATGTGAACTGATCGACAGACGTTCCTGGAAAAACAAAACTGAAGCAAGGTTGGCCGTGTTTACCTGGATCGAATCCTGGTATAACCCAACCTGCAGGCATTCTGTGTTGGGATATTTATCACCCAACAATTTTGAAATAAAACTAAAGGAGAAAATCACGATAAACTGCAACCCTCTTTCACCGGTCGAGGCTGTCTCGGTCTCATGAAAAACTGTCCGTTCAAAGGGGACAACTCCAAACAGGTTCTAAGAACCTGTTCAAAATCTTTTTTTGGTAGATACTCTCTGGATGAGAAAATACTATCCTAGCGACATTAGTCGAGAACAATTTGAGCAGGTTCGCCTGTTGTTGGAGGGTGCGAGGAAGAAGACACGTCCGCGCACCGTGGATCTGTACGAGGTGTTTTGTGCGGTGCTATATTTGCTCAAGAGTGGCTGCCAGTGGCGTCTGTTGCCGGACAGTTTTCCGAAGTGGCGCACAGTGCACTCGTACTGGGCCATCTGGAGTGAGCCAGATGCGGAGGGAGTGAGCCTGCTGGAGCGGGCGTTAAAAAAAATCCGTTGGCGCGGTTCGTACCAGACAGGGGCGCAGCGCTTGCAGCACGTTCTTGATCGTGGACGCGCAGAGCGTGAAAAACACGGACACGGCGGGCCAGAAGGGTTATGACGCTGGCAAGAAGATCTCTGGTATCAAGCGTCACATCGCAGTTGATACCCAGGGCTTGCCGCATGCCATTGCGGTGACGACGGCAGAAGTGACTGACCGCAAAGGGGCGTTGCAAGCCCTGGAGCACTGCAGACCAAGCTTGGGAAAAGTACAAAGTCTGCTGTGCGATAGCGGCTATACCGGAGAACCATTTGCTGAAGGCGTGCGAGAAATTCTAGGAAAACTGGTTACGGTGCAGATTGCCAAGCGCAGTGAATTGCATACCTTCGCCGTTATCCCCAAGCGTTGGGTGGTGGAGCGCAGCTTTGCCTGGCTGGAGAAGAATCGACGGTTGTGGAAAAACTGCGAGCGTAAACTCAATACCAGCTTGCAATTCATTCAGCTGGCATTCCTGGCTCTTTTGCTTAAAAGATTTTGAACAGGCTCTAAGAGCCCGTTTACGATCTCATCATTATTCCTTACGATACGTGGATGAAGAGAACAAAATATGCCAGTGATATTAGCAAAGAGAAGTTTGCCGAGATAGAGCCGCTATTGCGTAGCGTGAGGCGCAGCACCAAACCCACGACAATAGATTTGTATGAAGTATTTTGTGCTGTGCTGTATCTGCTGCGTACTGGTTGCCAGTGGAGATTTTTGCCCGGAGAGTTTCCCAAATGGCAGAGTGTATATGCCTATTGGCGCAAATGGAATGAGCCTGACCAGCACGGCGTGAGCGTGCTGGAGCAGGCATTAAAAAAATCAGGTTGGCGCGGCCCGAGAGAAACTGGGGCGCAACGCTTGCAGCACGTTCTTGATTGTGGACGCGCAAAGCGTGAAGAATACAGACACGGCTGACCAGAAAGGCTATGACGCCGGCAAGAAGGTGTCGGGCATCAAGCGCCATATCGCTGTTGATACCTTGGGGTTGCCGCACGCCATTGCAGTGACGACAGCGGAAGTGACTGACCGTAACGGTGCATTGCAGGCCTTGAAGCGTTGCAGATCGAGTTTAGGGCAAGTACAAGGTTTGCTGTGTGACGGTGGCTATACTGGAGCACCATTTGCCGAAAGTGTGCAAGAAATTCTGGGCAAACCTGTCACCGTGCAGATCGCCAAACGCAGCAAACTGCATACCTTCAAGGTTATGCCCAGGCGCTGGATAGTGGAACGTAGTTTCGCCTGGCTGGAAAAGTGCCGAAGATTATGGAAAAACTGCGAACGTAAACTTGATACCAGCTTGCAGCTCATTCATTTGGCTTTCTTGGCACTATTACTCAGAAGATCGTAAACAGGTTCTAAGGAGCCCAAGAGATCTGCGCCATATTTTCGTTCTTGGCTCTTCGAACCACGATCCGTAAGAGTCATAGCAGATCATTGGAACCGAGAGCGTTTGCTCTTATGCACCTCCGCCCCTGAAGATACGCGATAAGCCTATCCGTAACGGCGGGTTCCTGCTGTGCTTGACCACTGTTCATGTCTTCAATAGCCAAGCGAGCCGCGGAGGATACTTTTCTCGAAAAATCTGATGTTAGCTTCTTATTCTTGAACATGGCACAAATGACTTCTAACGCCTGAGTTAAGCGGCAGCGAAGCCGTCCGCCTTGAACGAATTGTTAGTTAGCCACGTCCACCCAAGTTGAGGACACAAGGTACAACTGGTTGGCCTGCTGTATGGCAATCTACACCGGCCGACCAGAGCGGCTGTGCGAAACTACCAAATACGAATCCGAGAACAAGTGCCACGATGAGAAAGAACTTGACACGATCACCTGGGCGTACTTCACGCTTTGACCATGCGCCAAGCCGTCTCACTTGATAGCCGATGAAGTAGATAATCGGCAGGGCGATTGCAAAAACGAACGAAAGGACACCGATTTGAAAGTGCTGCATACGCTGTTTCCTTATGTGGCTAACGTAATGTATACGACATTTTGTCTAATATTTCTGAACATAATGTCATATAACTTCAATATAAACCAGTTACTAGCATGTATTTAATCATAAAAGCATGTCGAACAGGACAATTTTAATAAACGAATACGACAACGCCATCAGCTAAAAAACTGCTTGATCAGGTGCGTGAGAAAATAAGGTACAAACATTACAATTTGAGTACGGAAAAAACCTATGTTTCGTGGATCAGGCATTATCGGGATTCTCTTTTTGTATCGGGATGCTCTGATGCTGGAATTGCCCTGGATGGATAATTTTGAACGATCAAAAAAACCAAAACGTTTGCCAATGGTATTAACTACTCTAGAAATTCAGATGTTTTTACGGGAAGTAGCAGTTGCGCCAGGACCAATTGGCCTGATTATAAAGCTGCTATATGGTAGTGGCATGCGGTTAATGGAGGTGGTGAGGTTGCGTGGCAAGGATGTCGAGTTAACGCACCAGGAGATTGTGGTACGTGATGGAAAGGATCGTGTGACAATGCTGCCTGGAAGCGATGCATCATCACCTAGCACGGCGGTGGGAGTGGTATGAGGAAGATATTTTGGCGGGTAAGGCGGATGTCTGGTGCCGGATGCATTGGCTGTGGAGTATCCTGGCGCACCTCGGGAATGGGGGTGGCAATATGTATTTGCTGCCAGGAAATATTTTGTTGATCCGCGATGCCAGGCTGAGCAACGCCATCATATCGGTGAGAAACAGATACAGTGCTATAAAAAGGCGGCATTGCTGGTGGGAATAGCCAAGCCAACATCGCTGCATACCTTGCGTCATTCGTTTGCAACGTATCTTCTGCAGGCAAAGTACGATATCCGTGCGGTGCAGGAATTGCTGGAGTATGCGTTCAAAAATGAAAGTAAGATTGGTTGGTGGTGTAGCTATTTATCAACACCTGCCATCCGCAGATCTGATCGTATAAGCAGTTAAGACACTGTTGATCACTTGATGCATGCAAGCCAGATCCTGATTGGATAATTTTGGCGTTTGTCCTACGAGTTAGCGATCTGCGTTGATGATGAAATTGCTGAGGTGTTACACAAGTAACGTAATAGCATTTACGCGTGCTTGGTTGAGTTGAGTGATGAATATAGTTTATTGCCTGGTACATTGCGGCAGGTGGCGGGAATCTCTGAATCATACGATCAGTATTTGATCTGGAAATGGTTGATCAAGATTACCTGACTGAGTTGCTTCACCGATTTAATTCAACGCTGTGGCGAATAAAATGGCAGATAAGATTGCTATAAATCAGTAAAACATTAATTTTATCAATGGCGGAGAAGGCGGGATTCGAACCCGCGGTACGGTATTACCGTACACACGCTTTCCAGGCGTGCACCTTCAACCACTCGGTCACTTCTCCTGTTGATTTCCAGCTGGATGCGGGCGTCAAGAATAGACTAAATTGGCGTATGGGGCAACATGCGATGTGCAACTGGGAGTGAGTTAATCACTATAATGGTGAATCTTTGGATAACGCTATAGAAACGAGGAGTATGATTTGAAGCGATTTTTTTAATTGCCTGGGTATTTATGGTGACTGCTGCGGTGGCGGATGGGGTTGATCAACGCCAGATTTTATCTTTGAATGAAATGCAGCGTGATCATCTGCTGGGTGAAATGCGTATGTTGTTGACGGGTACGGGTGATATTCTGGAAGCGTTAGCTCAGGAGGATATGGCAGCGGTTGCACGCCATGCTCGTTCACTCGGAATGGAGATGCCGCATAAGATGGAGGGGCACATGGAACATGTTATGCCTGAGCAGTTCATGCGTATGGGAATGGCAGTGCACCAGGCATTCGATAAAATTGCGCAAGATGCGGAATTAGGGAAAGACACTCAGCATATTCTGCAACAATTAAGTAGTGCGTTAGGGCACTGTTCGGCATGTCACGCAATCTATCAAATCAGTACGATGCGGACGCTTGTTGAGCAGGAAACACCTGTAGAGCATTTGCATGCACATTAGTGAATTCTGGTGATCCAAGTTAAGGAGCTTTTGCAAATGTTAGCGAAGGAGTGGGTTTTTTAGGTATATAACAAATGAGTATCCCAAGCTGATTTTTAACGCGAGAATGGCAACCATGTAGGTGGTTTTGCAGAAGCTCCTTAAAACGGTAGTTGTTGCCAGAGATGGTCAATCCTGGCTTTTACTGCCGCATCCATGGTAATGACACGCCCCCATTCACGTGTTGTCTCGCCTGGCCACTTATTGGTGGCATCTAAGCCCATTTTGCTACCGAGCCCGGAAACAGGGCTAGCAAAATCCAGATAATCAATCGGGGTATTCTCCACAATTAACGTATCACGTACCGGGTCTACCCGCGTGGTCATAGCCCAAATGACTTCTTTCCAATCGCGAATGTTGACGTCGTCATCGGTCACGATAATGAATTTGGTATACATGAACTGGCGTAAAAAGCTCCAGATACCAAACATGACGCGCTTGGCATGGCCGGGATATTGTTTTTTCATACTGACTACAGCTAATCGATAGGAGCAACCTTCTGGCGGCAGGTAGAAATCAGTAATTTCAGTGAATTGTTTTTGCAGTAGCGGCACAAATACCTCATTCAACGCCACGCCGAGAATTGCCGGTTCATCAGGCGGTTTGCCGGTGTAGGTGGAATGATAAATCGGATCGCGGCGCATGGTGATGCGCTCAATAGTTAATACCGGGAAACGCTCTTGTTCGTTGTAGTAACCAGTGTGATCACCATAAGGGCCTTCAATGGCAGTTTCATCAGGATAAATATAGCCTTCTAGTACAATTTCCGCGCTAGCAGGCACTTGCAGATCATGCGTCAGGCATTTGACAATCTCTGTTTTGGCACCGCGCAGCAGCCCAGCAAACTGGTATTCACTTAAGCTATCCGGAACGGGAGTCACTGCACCAAGAATCGTTGCGGGATCAGCGCCCAATGCAACGGCAACGGGATAAGGTTCACCTGGATTAGTTTGACAAAAATCCCGGTAATCCAGTGCACCACCGCGATGTGCCAGCCAGCGCATGATGACTTTGTTGGGTGCAATGACTTGCTGACGGTAAATCCCCAGGTTTTGTCTGGATTTATGCGGGCCGCGTGTGACGGTAAGCCCCCAGGTAATCAAAGGAGCGACATCACCCGGCCAGCAAGTTTGAATGGGGAGCTTGCCTAGATCAACTTCCTCGCCTTCCCAGACAATTTCCTGGCAGGGAGCGTTGGAGAGCTCGCGTGGCGGCATGTTGAGTATCTGTTTCAGCACTGGCAATTTATCCCAAGCGTCACGCCATCCTTTAGGGGGCTCTGGCTCTTTAAGATAGGCTAGCAGTTGGCCGACTTCGCGCAAGGCAGCGACCGAGTTTTGGCCCATGCCCAATGCGACTCGTTCCGGAGTACCAAACAGATTACCCAGTACCGGAATGGAATGCCCGGTTGGGCGTTCAAACAGGACTGCCGGACCTGCTTGTTTGAGCAGGCGATCGCAAATTTCCGTCATCTCCAGATGAGGAGAAACTTCAATGGCGACGCGCTTTAGTTCCCCACGTGTTTCGAGTTGCGCCAGAAAATCGCGTAGATCGTTATATTTCATAAGATTATCCAGTTAGGCTAAGGTATCCAACAATATACCTACGAATATAACCGCTCCTACCCGGTTGTTGTGTAGGAATGCCTGAAAGCAAAGTGCTGGGTCGCGGTCGCGAATCATACGATATTGAATCATCACCAAACCGAGTACGATTAGCAATGCGCCGTAGAACCAGATGCCACGTTGCAGCAGCAGGCCAGCATAAGCTAGCAGGCTTAGAAAGATGAGATGGCAGAGCATAACAGCTATGACGTTAAATTGCCCGAAGGTAATGGCAGAGGTTTTAATATCGATTTTCAGATCATCTGCTAAATCTACCAGTGCGTATTCAGTATCGTAGGCGATTACCCAGAACAAGTTAGCTAGTACCAATAACCATGCGATGGGAGGTACCGTGCCTGTTTGTGCTGCAAAAGCCATCGGGATTCCAAAGCTGAAAGCAATGCCCAGATAAGCTTGTGGCATAGCAAAAAAACGTTTGGTGAATGGATAAGAAGCAGCGAGAAACAATGCGGGCACTGATAGCTGAATAGTTAACCAGTTAAGTGGCAAAATCAGCAAAAAGGCACAGATACTTAATCCTGCTGCAATAAATAGAGCTTCGCGTGGTGAAATGATACCAGTGGCTAGCGGGCGATTGCGGGTGCGGGAAACATGCGGATCAATACGCCGATCAGCAAAGTCATTCATGGCGCAGCCAGCGGAGCGCATCAAGATAGTACCCAATATAAAAATTACCAAAATCATGGGGTCTGGTATGCCGTCTGCTGCCAGCCATAACCCCCATAGGGTTGGCCATAACAACAACAGGATACCAATCGGTTTGTTCAATCGTGTCAGCTGAGCATAAGCAGCAAGCCGTTCGTTAAAAGTAATATTAGTAGTAGTCATAGTTGAATTGATTAAATGCACCAGCCTGCTCAGTTATTCGGAGTAAGCAGCAAGAGAATATAGAATGATAGTATTTTACCGGTTTACAGCTGGCAAATGGCAGGGAGAAATACTTCGGTGACCAATATGGGTTGTTGTTGCAGAACGAAGAGCGAACGCCTTGCCCAGAGATTAATCGGGCGACTTGGCAATTGTTCGCAGGCACGCTCAAATAGCGGATGGGTGGGTTTCAGATTTTTAAAAGCTAGGGGAGTGCGTTGTATCAGCGGATTGGTGAACAACATGGTGCCCAATGAGCGATTACCCAGGCGACTCAAACCGCGCCAGGCACTTTTCAAATGTTCCCGTTTAACAATTGAATGAGCAAATACCACCGGTGTTTCGTCACAGCGCAGATAAACTTCTCGTACTAATACTCGGTTGTGTCGGCGTAAATTCATAACTGTCAGCTCATCAAAGCATGCCGCTGCCAATGTTTGAATAGTAGGTTCAACGCGGAAGTGTTCGCAACGAGCTTGCAAGAGACGCGTAAGCGATTCTTGATGAGTAAGCCACCAACGGAGATCAGGCGAAGCTGAAATAGGCGCAGGATGCCATGTCAGAGGCGGATTGATCTTCATGATGACGAATGCGGGATGGAGATATTCTAGTATGCTGTGGCTAACAAATGACGCGAACTAAGCCAATATACGCTCTTTTGCTGTGTGTTTGCGTACTGCATCAAGTAGCGCTTCCTTAGTAAATGGCTTGGTCAGGTATTCATCAGAGCCGACCATTCTGCCACGTGCTCGGTCAAATAAACCACTTTTGCTGGATAACATGATGACGGGAACAGTATGGTATCTAGGATTCTTTTTAATCAACATGCAAGCCTGATAACCATCCAAGCGTGGCATCACGATATCCAAAAAGATGACATCAGGTTGGTGATCGATAATTTTAGCCATGGCATCGAATCCATCTGTAGCAAGAATGACTTCACAACCTGAATCGGCCAGAAAAATTTCGGCGCTGCGGCGAATGGTATTGCTGTCATCAACCACCATGACTTTGATACCTGCTAAATCATTTTCTGTTTCAGTCACGATTTTCTCCCTATTTTCAGGATAAGTATTTATTTTGGATATGAATGTTTATGCCTGATAAATGTTGGCGGCAAATAAATTGTGTTTATTATAATAGCGTATTATCGCTGGCTTTAATTCAATCTGAGTATTCTGTGTGCCCTATTTCCGCCAAAAGGCCGGCGTAAAGACAATCATCAGAGTATAAAATTCTAATCGGCCTAGAAACATAGCAAAACTACATAGCCAGATCTGATAGTCGTTCAGTGCAGCATAATTCATAGCTGGTCCTACTTTGCCTAACCCTGCACCCAGGTTATTCAAGCAAGCAACCGCAGCAGAAAAAGCTGTGATTTCATCTAAACCAGTTAAAGCCAAGGCTAATGTCATCAAAACAATGCTGATCAGATACACAAATAAAAATGCCAAAATGGCAAAAATAATTTCGGTAGGGACAATACTTTTACCAATTTTAACCAGAGAAACTGCGCGCGGATGCATGATGACGATCATCTCGCGAAACAGTTGTTGAAACAGGATGCGTGCTCGAATCATCTTGATGCCGCCACCGGTTGAGCCAGATGAGGTGCAAAAACCAGATAAAAACAGCATCCATAATGGTGCAAAGATGGGCCACAATGCATAATCGGTATTGCTATAGCCAGTAGTGGAAGCAACTGAGACCACGTTGAACGCAGCGTAACGCAGTGCTACTAAAGGATCTGTGTAAATTCCTTTAAACCACAGAAAAGCAGCCATGCCAACACAACTTGTTAAAGTAACCAGAACATATAGTTTAGCTTCTGGATCTCTACGATAGTCACTCAGATTTTTGTTGCGCCAAACCACAAAGTGGGCTGAAAAATTAATGCCCGCGAGTAGCATGAATACAATAGTAATAGCCTCAATCAGCGGAGAATTCCAATAACCAAAACTGGCATCATGCGTGGAAAAACCACCTAAGCCGAGTGTGCTTAAGGCGTGCGCGATGGCATCAAATAGCGTCATGCCAGCTTGCCAGTAAGCAACCGTGCAAATCAGTGTCAAGGCAACGTAAATCAGCCACAAACGTTTGGCTGTCTCAGCAATGCGTGGTGTCAACCTAGATTCCTTAATTGGCCCGGGTACTTCAGCACCGAATAATTGGCGTCCCCCTACACCTAACATAGGCAAAATGGCAACAGCCAGAACAATAAGCCCCATGCCACCCAGCCAAGCCATGAGGCAGCGCCAGAGATTAATGGCGTATGGCAGTGTATCCAGCCCGGTCAGGATGGTGGCGCCGGTTGAAGTTAAGCCGGAGGCCGCT
Source organism: Nitrosomonas stercoris (assembly GCA_006742785.1). NCBI lineage: Bacteria > Pseudomonadati > Pseudomonadota > Betaproteobacteria > Nitrosomonadales > Nitrosomonadaceae > Nitrosomonas > Nitrosomonas stercoris. The sequence goes on from AP019755.1 coordinate 1,920,490, forward strand.
TCAAAATAAGCTTTGGCCAGATCGAGTTCAGGAAAATGAAGTAGCAGCGGCAGCATGCCGAATACGGGTAATGATAACCAAACAAGTACCACCAGCAGGAAACCATCTCGAATCTGTAATTCGCGTTTGAATCGGCGCGTCAATAACCAGATACCAGCTCCACTCCCTAACGTGATGCCTAGCGATTCAAGAAAAACAGGCAATGAGCCATCGTGTGTACAATAAGCTACTGCGCAGGGAACGAGAAGTGCGAATCCAAATATGAAGATGACACTTCCCAGGATATTGACGACTGAAAGCAAATGATTCACAGCAGTTGCTCGGCTACAGTACGCACTTACAGAAAACTGACTTTGACCTGAAACAGTTTTTCAACCTGCTGTACCATTTTCTTGTTGATGACAAATAAAATGACATGATCATTTTGCTCAATGATAGTATCACTATGAGCAATGATGACGGTGGCTTGATCACGTCGTTCAAGAAAATCTTTCTCTTCATCCTCAGTAATATTTTGGTGGTAAATATCACCAGGAGGTAATCCACGCACAATAGCGCCAATTGTTGCTCCTCTGGGTAATTTGATATCGCCAACTTTACGCCCGACAATGCGGGAAGAGTGGGAATCGCCGTGCGCAACCAGTTCTAACGCTTCGGCAGCACCACGGCGCAGACTGTGTACAGCTGCGACATCTCCTTGCCGCACATAGGTAAGAAGCGACCCAATGGTGACTTGTGCTGGTGAAATGGCAATGTCAATGCCACTACCTTGCATTAAATCCACATAGATACTGCGATTAATGAGTGCGATGACTTTGCGTGCTCCTTTGCGTTTGGCCATGAGCGCGGCCATGATGTTGTTTTCTTCGTTATCGGTGAGTGCGCAGAATATATCCATTTCGCTAATATTCTCACTTTCCAGCAATTCTTCATCTGTGGCATCACCATGCAAAACTAAGACCTTATGCAAATTTTGCGTAAGGGATTCGCATACCTTGATGTCATGTTCGACGATTCGTACCTGGTAAGTGCTTTGTAATACTTCAGCTAACCGTTGGCCGATTCTGCCACCACCGGCAATCATGACGCGTTTAACAGATTTATCCATGCGCCGCAGTTCACGCATCACTGCTCGAATATCGTAGGAAGAGGCGACAAAGAACACTTCGTCGCCTTCTGCAATAACAGTAGAGCCTTCAGGAATAATAGGATGATTATGGCGAAAAACTGCTGCAACGCGTGTTTCCAGATCGGGTACATGATGGCGTAAATCTGCTAGCTGGCGGCCCACCAACGAACCTCCACGAACTGCTTTAACTGCAACTAAGCTGACTTTGCCTGATGCGAAATCCAGTACCTGCAACGCGCCAGGAAATTCGATCAGTTTCTCAATATAGTTAGTCAGAATACGTTCTGGACAAATTGCGAAATCGACACAAAAATTTTCTTTGGAGAATATATCTGGATGATCCAGATAATCTACGGTACGAATACGGGCGATGCGAGTAGGGGTGTTAAACAGACTGGCCGCCAGCTTACAAGCAACCAGGTTAGTTTCATCACTGCCAGTCAGCGCCAGCAACATGTCAGCATCTTCCATGCCGGCTTCGGTCATGACATCAGGATGAGAGGCGTAACCGACTACTGTGCGTAAATCCAGGCGTTCCTGTAACGGAATGAGATTACTGCGTGATTGGTCAACAATGGTGATGTCGTTTGATTCACTTACCAGACTTTCAGCAACGGTTGAGCCAACTTGGCCCGCACCTAAAATAACTATTTTCACTTGTCGTGGTATCTATTTGCAGGAGATCCTTAAAGTTTAATAGTGTACCCAGTTCAAGGTTTCAATGCGCCGTTCAATTTCTTCTTCTATACGATGATAACGTGGATCATCAATGCCACCATAGCGCGCTTTGAATACGTTTTCAGGCAAATGTTCGGGTAAATCTTTCCATTGAGGAATGAGATCAGTATCCTGAATGCCAGATAGCACGATATTGCGCATTCTACGGGCGGCATCTTCGCTGGCCATAGCTTTTTCAGCAAATCGTGTGCCGACTCGATCGGCGATCAAATCGTTAAAAGAAAATCCACTGCCGGAACGAGCATCTTCCATTTCCTTGTACAAACCAATGGCATTGGACAAGATGGTATCGGAATAAGCGGTGATAACGGCAGAAGCCATAAAATGCATGGCAAGATCGCTGCGCCCATCCAGGGTAATGTTGGTTCTAACTGGATTAGGCCAACCGGCTGCTTCTGGAATGATCAGTTTGAATGGAACATGGATAACATGAAAGGCGGTAACCAAAAGCGCCGCCCGAAATTCTTCAAGCACGTTTTCACGGGTGGTTTGTTGAGTCGTCTCTTGCATGATCAGTGTCAAAATTTCAGACAATGGCACTGATTTTGCTGTTTGTTGACGATTATGCGCATTCAAAAACAAATGGTAGTGCGATATTCTAGCAAGTGCTCGCTGGTCAAAAAAAGGCAATTTGAGTGCTGTATGATCCGCATCATTATTCCAGCCTTGCCAATAATAAGTAATGGCGACTTCATCACGAGCAAATCGTAATTTTCTGAGTGCTGTGACACCCGCTTGAATATCTGGATTGAGCTGTTGTAATCCTGCTAATAATTTTTCAAACAGTGGATTAGCGATGGCACCTGGGAGATATAACTGACCGATTTGCAATGAGCTGAGTACAGGCAAACGATTTGTTTCGGTGAAAGTGACTTGCAAATTTAAATAGCGGTTAGTGAGCGTTTTGAAAAGTGGCAAACTTAACTGAATTTGTGCGGTTTGCTCATTGATGATGGTTTGCGCGTAGCCTTGCCCAAGGTGATAGGCCAGATAATTTAATGCATTATCAATATCATCGGATAAAAGCTGAACGGTTGTGGTCGTGCCGGGTGTTACTTGGTAGCGGTGCGTATCTAGAATATCCTTGGCTCGAGCGATTTGATCCGGGGAGACGGAAATTTCCCGTTTGATTTGTGGTTGGCTATCAATAGCCAGATAAATAACAGCTGCCAAAGCAACAAAAAGAATCAATAAACTGATTCCAATTAATTTGAATAGTTTTCCCATGTGGTGCAATTAGTTTTTGCTTTGATTGGAGCCTTGAGCAGGTTCTGAGCAAATGTCAGCGTGCTTACTGATTTATTTTTGTTGTGGATGGTATCGCTGTGTTAAGTATTACCACCAATAATAGGGATCGTAATGGCGGCGATAAAAAAACGGATAGCTATAATAGCCCGGATAAGGGCCATAGCGGTAGCGAGTATTCCAATATAAATTATCTTCTCGGTAGCTGGCCGGCCACAGATGGATAGCTTCAGCAGCAATAAGCGGAATGGAAATCGTTTTATTGCCGACGGAACGTTCGATACTCTGTTTGATTACTCCAGTAACGGTTACTTCAGTGCCTTTGGTAAAGAGGGCCGGATCAATAAATTCACTGGTTGTTACCGCAAAACGTCCTGCTCCAGCCTGATTGGTTTGTGGATAACCATTGCGACTGAGTGGATAAAACAATACTTGCATGAAGCTGAAGTCTGCTTCATTTTCAATGGCAATTACGGTTCCTCCCCAGCGAATCGGTGTGTCTTGATAAGCTTCAATATTCTGCGCAACTAGCTGATAGGGGATATCTACTGCTGAAAAGTCTCTGATGTCTGGCGGCATACTGGTACAGGCTCCCAGTAAAAGCAGGCTGCATAGCAGAAAAAATGAGGAGGTTTTAAGGTACATGATTTTTGGATGATCAGTAATTAACAAGATGGATAGTAAATCAGCCACTACATTGGACAAATGTTTTATTGCAAGATTCGTTGCCAAAAAGGGACATCACAAAAAATATGGAAGGAAGAGGAGAAGTTTCCTGATAGCGAATTAATACGCTTATTAGTTTGCTGGTTTTACATGAAATCTGAATAAAATTTCGGGAAGAGCTTTTTGGGAAACTCTTGAAAAATACTAATGGAGATGATTAATCGAAGCAAAAAAACAGCTAAAACAAGAATCTGTGTGGAATAAATGAATATTTTTAGTAGTGGAAATGGCGGTACAGACGATTCTTAGAAACTTCCTAAAATTGCATATAGATATTTGCTCTAAGTGTTTGGTCAGCAAGATAGGTGTTGAATTGGCCCGTATAAGTAACTTCCATTGCAGTATTAGAAGAGGGGATATAGCTCAACCCGGTTTCAACCACTGCGGCATTACGTGCGGCTGGAATACCACTAACCGTAAAAGGGTCCCCTTCATTGACAAAGTGTATTGTGGTGCGTGGATTGAGATTGTTGAAAGCGTAGCGCCAACCGGCTGTGCCGCTCACAACCAAACTAGCCTTTGCAAGTTGCATAGTGGTTGCACTGTGTATCCCGAGAGTCGTGAAGAAAACATCTGTATTTGATGAAGCTTGCGCTAGTTTGGTAACGCTGTTTTCCCTGATTTGTTTTTTTGTATGCAGATTAACGTATGCAAGATTGACAAACGGCCTGAGTTGAACGCTTTTTATATCGGCGTTGTAATCAAGTTCTCCAAAGATGCGTATTGTTTCTGCTTTATAGCTACTTTTTATTTTTTCTCCAAAGTTGGGAGATAGGTTGCCGGAACCCGTTTTATTATTGTGTCTGTATCCGGTGTAAGTTGCGCCTGTGTGTAGAGAAAAACGATTATGCTGTGTTCCGCTATAAAGGCCAGCATGATAATAGTTATCAAGCATTGAATGATAGAGATTCCTTGTTTTGAAACTGGATCGGTTGAAGTTGGCAATGGCGTCAAGATACCAATCACTGGCAGAAGATAAATTGGTACCCAGAAAAAACCCTTGTGTTGAGTGATTAAGGTGAGCGATATAGCTATGGTTGTTAATATGTTTCCATGAACCGAATTTCTTTTTCCAGGTAATAAAATGTTGAGTATTTTTGGTTAAATCTGCTGAATGTATAACAGACCGAATATTTTCTGATGAATTGTCAGAAATAGCGTAGCGAGCACGAGTTTCAGCTGGAATAAAGAGACTACTTTTGTTTGGTGCCATTTTCATGGGCATGTGCAATCCTTTGAAAGGATATTGAGGAGTCAGATCTGAGTATTCGTTCGTAGCGTTAAAAGTGTTACCAATTGCGGTGTTGTTTTTATGTCGTTGATAGGCATTATTATTAATGGGCGCAGTAATGCCATCCATTTTGGCATTGTCAGCAGCTGAAGCATTGAGTGCTGATAGCATAAAAAATCCAATAGCCAAACTGTGCAAAAAATATTTAAAATAACTGTCGCATATAATATGGCAGAGAAGTTGCGAGAGTGAATATTTTTTTAATTGTCTCCATAACGCAAGCGTGATTTATAAATTGACTTTGGTTGTAATCATTTAACCTTGGCGGTAATAAAATTTTTCTGTGCCGAGCAAATTCATTTATTCCGTTTGATTGAAAGGTATAATAGCTTTTCTTACTTTTGCTATAAGCCTTGATCTATCTTGTTTATCTTGTCTAGTTCCCGTTTTTGTATGTTTTTGGCTGATCAGTTTTATTTCATGAATGGAGCTGAAGAATGGTTGGCATGAATCCACCTTCTGTCTTGGATTTCAGAAGCAGCACTTCTTTTGCTCTAGCTTTGGTTATCTATAGCGATGACATGGAGGCAATCAGTCATCGTTTACAAGAAAAAATTGCCAGCGCTCCTGGTTTTTTCAATGGCTCGCCAATACAGCTTGATTTAAGCGAATTGAATGCAAAGGGAGAGGCTATTGATGTGGTGGCATTAATAGCACTACTGCGCGGATTGAATTTGTTTCCGATTGGGATAAGAGGCGCAGATGCAGCGCAGGAAAAACACGCGCTGGAACTGGCAGTACCGATCGATAGTGGTAGTAGCCATGGCGATATCGTTTTTCCGAAGGTAGAAACAGAAAAGAAAGTCATTACTGGAACGCAAGCCATCGCCAGTGAAACGAATCACACTCCAGCAATGATGATTACTCAGCCAGTACGCTCTGGGCAACGTATCTATGCCACCAGCGATTTGGTCATTCTGGCGCAGGTCAGTGCAGGAGCAGAAATAATGGCTGAAGGTAATATTCATGTCTACAACACCTTGCGAGGGCGTGCGCTTGCAGGAGTGCAGGGAAATACTGAGGCAAGGCTTTTTTGCCTAGATTTGCAAGCGGAGTTGGTTTCAGTGGCGGGTATTTACAAAACAAGTGAGGATTTGAAGGAGACTTTTAGTAAAAAGCCAATACAGGTTTATTTGCAGGAACAAGCATTAATTATCGAAGAATTGAGCTGAAAATATTTCTGAAAAGGAGAATCAATTGGCAAGAATCATTGTTGTAACTTCCGGAAAGGGAGGCGTTGGAAAAACCACGACCAGTGCCGCTATTGCTATGGGATTGGCTAAACGTGGGCATAAAACCGCTGTGGTTGATTTTGACGTTGGTTTACGCAATCTGGATTTGATTATGGGATGCGAGCGGCGAGTGGTGTATGATTTTGTCAATGTCATAAATGGAGAGGCAAATCTTAATCAGGCGCTTATCCGGGATAAAAATTGCAATCAGCTTTATATTCTTCCCGCCTCGCAAACACGTGATAAGGATGCCTTGAGTCTGGAGGGTGTAGGTAAAGTACTGGAGGAGCTTTCCAACGATTTCAAATATATCGTTTGTGATTCTCCAGCGGGTATTGAAAGAGGTGCTAGTTTGGCGATGTATTATGCGGATGATGCTTTTGTAGTCACCAATCCGGAAGTTTCATCTGTTCGGGATTCAGATCGAATGCTAGGGATTTTAGCTAGTAAATCACGGCGGGCAGAGTTGAATATGGAGCCGATCAAAGAATATTTACTGTTGTCACGTTATGATCCAGATAGAGTGGATTCCGGGGAAATGTTGAGTCTGGAAGATGTGCAGGAGATTTTATCGTTGCATTTGCTAGGTGTGATTCCGGAATCCAAGTCGGTATTAAACGCATCCAACGCAGGTTTTCCGGTAATTCTGGATGAAAAAAGTGATGCCGGACAAGCCTATGCAGATATAGTGGCGCGTTATCTAGGTGAAAAAAGACCGCTTCGCTTTGTTGATAGCAAGAAAGGTTTTTTTAGAAAGCTGTTTGGAGGTAAATAATGAGTTTATTGGATTATTTCAGATCATCTAAATCTAAAACAGCCTCGGTTGCCAAGGAAAGATTACAGATTCTTGTCGCGCATGAACGCTATTATCGGAATAAGCCATCTTATTTGCCACAGCTGCAAGAAGAGCTCATGCAGGTGATTCGTAAATATGTTCAGGTGGATCAGGATGCCATCTCGGTAAAATTCGAGCAAGATGATAACCAGGAAACACTGGAGCTTAATATCGTTCTGCCGGACACACAAAATACGCGAGACCCACAGCAGGATATGGTCAGGAATGCGCTGTAATATCAGGGTAAATATAGATAGGAGCAACCAGAATCAATTAAGATTTTTTGGCATATATCTGCTGCCAACCGGACCGAAATAGTGAGGAGCGTATTTTTTGTAATGTTTTGAATAACAATCAGATGGCGTATAAACACTGGGTTTTGGGTGTTTTGCTCATATTGGTTGGCTGTGTCAGTCCGGAGCCTCAGCGTGCTGAAGTTACAACGGTTGTTATTCAACCCTCGTTAGAGCAAATTAATCTGGCCGATAAGCCTTTTGCACTGGTTGGCAGATTGGTGGTTAATGCTAAACAACAGAAATTTTCTGGTGGAATACGATGGCAGCATACCCAGCAGAATGACGAGATTTATTTATTTTCTTCACTTGGACAAGTTATTGCAGAAATATTGCGAGATCAGACAGGTGTCAGCTTAACCACCTCCGAACCGACTACTTACCATGCACAAAAGGCAGAATATCTTACCGATCAGGTATTAGGCTGGGAATTACCTTTGGCAGGCTTGCAGTTCTGGGTGCGTGGTGAGCATTACCCTGGCACAATTGCAGAAAAAGATCTGGATACGAACAATCGTACCGTGGCCATCCGTCAAGATGGGTGGAGTGTTTCTTATCGAAGTTACCACGCTGCACACCAGCCAAAACTGCTGGAATTTAGTTACAACGATGTGAAGATGAAGTTAATTGTTGATCAATGGGGAAAAGCTGAATAGCTTTCTTGAATAAATAAGGGTTACTAAAGCAACTTCTTATGGGCAACATGAAAGTATTTCCGGCCCCAGCCAAGCTTAATCTATTTTTGCATGTCTTAGGGCGGCGAGAAGATGGCTATCATTTGTTGCAAACTGTTTTTCGTTTTATTGATTATGCAGATCAATTAAGCTTTACTGTAACCAATGACGGTGTGATTAGCCATGTAAACCAGATTGTTGGTTTAACGGAAGCTGACGATTTATGCATTCGTGCTGCGAAATTACTCCGTGAACAATCTGGAAGAGAAACCTCCTTAGGTGTCAAAATTCACCTGCATAAGAAAATTCCGCTGGGAGGGGGATTAGGTGGTGGCAGCTCGGATGCAGCAACAACATTAATTGCTTTAAACCGTTTGTGGGCAATTAATTGGCCCAAAGAACGCCTAATGAAATTAGGACTGGAATTGGGAGCAGATGTACCTATATTCATTTATGGGTACAATGCGTTTGCTGAAGGTGTAGGTGAAAAGTTACAAAAAATGGATCTGTCGCCAGCGTGGTATATTGTGCTTACTCCGCCTGTACAAGTTCATACAGCAGCGGTTTTTGCCAGCAAGGAGTTGACACGCAATACAATTCCCATCAAAATGGCGAACTTTTCTATGGCGCAAGGTCATAACGATCTTGAACCCGTAGCAATGCGCATGCAACCTGTTATTGCAGAGTGGTTAAATTGGCTGAAAAAACAGCCAGATACGATAAATGTTGCCATGAGTGGCGCAGGAGCATGCATGTTCGCAGAATTTACCAGCGAATCTGCTGCGCAGAAAGTATTTGAACAGTTACCTGATGGTATGCGTGGTTTTGTTACATCAGGGCTTGCAGAACATCCTTTATTGGATTTTTAGAATATTGGGGAGTCGCCAAGTGGTAAGGCACCGGATTTTGATTCCGGCATTCGCAGGTTCGATCCCTGCCTCCCCAGCCAAATTTCAATGAATCTGTCACAATCATGTCAGGCGCTATATCAACGTCTGTGTCTACAGCCACTATCTTTTAAATCAGACGTAAAAATTACCCATGTCCTATGAAAGCCTGATGGTTTTTACCGGAACGGCTCATCCCAAGCTGGCGCGCGATGTAGTTAAATATTTGAATATCAATTTGGGGCGAGCGAATGTCGGTCGTTTCAGTGATGGTGAAGTGATGGTTGAGATACTTGAAAATGTCAGAGGCAATGATGTTTTTGTGCTGCAATCCACCTGTGCTCCGACTAACGACAGTTTGATGGAAATTCTGGTGATTGTAGATGCTCTGAAGCGTGCATCTGCTAGCCGTGTGACGGCGGCTATTCCTTATTTTGGCTATGCCCGTCAGGATAGACGAACTCGCTCGGCACGCGTTCCCATTACAGCTAAGGTAGTAGCAAATATGCTCACCAGTGTCGGGGTAGATAGGGTACTAACTATGGATTTGCACTCTGATCAAATCCAGGGTTTTTTTGACATTCCAGTAGATAATATTTATGGCACCCCTACTTTATTGGGGGATATCTGGAAGCATGATTACGAAAACCTAATTGTGGTGTCACCTGATGTGGGAGGAGTCGTACGAGCACGTCATATGGCTAAGCGGTTGGAATGTGATTTAGCTATTATTGACAAACGCCGTCCCAAACCAAATGAATCCAAGGTCATGAATATTATTGGTGACGTAGCCGGGCGCACCTGTGTCATTGTGGATGATATGGTCGATACAGCTAATACATTATGTGAAGCCGCTTCAGCTCTTAAACAGGAAGGGGCTTCCAGTGTTATTGCCTATTCAACACATGCAGTTTTATCTGGCAAGGCAGTAGAGCGTGTGCAAAACTCTGATTTGGATAAATTGATCGTAACAGATACGATTCCTTTGAGGGAAGATGCCCGAAAATGTGATCGGATAGAACAATTAAGTGTGGCGAGCTTGCTAGGTGAATCCATGCTCAGAGTCAGTAATGAAAGTTCGTTAAGTTCGTTGTTTATAGAATAAAATAGCTTACTGGCTCGTCCATAGAGAGACGAGCTGTTTTCAGGAGAATGGAATGCCAATTGAGATAAGTGCTAATAGTCGTGAATTATATGGAACAGGTGCCAATCGTCGCCTGCGTACCCAGGGAAAATTGCCAGGTGTCATTTATGGAGCAGGGAAGGATACTCAAGCAATTGTGCTTGATCACAAAGATTTGTATTACAAATTAGCAGTTGATACCTTTCATGCATCTATTCTTTCTATTAGCGTGGATGGTAAAAAAGAACAAGTATTGTTACGTGATGTGCAAATGCATCCATTTAAGCAACAGGTATTACATGTTGATTTTCTGCGAATTCGTCAAGATCAGGAAATTACCGTCAAGATTCCTTTGAATTTTATCAATGGAGATGAAGCGCCCGGAGTCAAATTGTCGGGTGGAATCATTAGTCATGTGATGACTGAAGTTGAAATTTCCTGTTTACCTAAAGATTTGCCTGAATCCATCGCGGTTGATCTATCAGCAATGGAGGTTGGCAGCACCATCCATACGAGTGAATTGGTATTGCCGGAAGGTGTTAAATTGACGGCTTTATTAAGGGGTGAAGATGATCAACCGGTTGCAGGCCTCACCTTGCCGCGTAGCGAAAAAGCAGCAGATTCGGATGACGTTGAAATAACCGATGATGAATCTTCAGATGAGAATACGGACGGAGAATCAGCCTGATCTTAGTGGTATATCTGAGGAACCTGTTCGTACTCTGTCATACCTTGCTCTTCAGTAATCAAGACAAAAAAACCAAATGACCTCGCTGCCAATAAAATTGGTGGCAGGTCTGGGTAATCCCGGTGAGAAATACATCGCAACCCGTCATAATATTGGCTTTGATTGGCTGGATAGACTGGCTGATAGACTACTAGTTTCTTTCTCACCAGAAACCCGTTTTCGCGGGCTGTGCGCTCGTGTCACACAACCTGACCACGATATTTGGCTACTTAAACCACAAACCTACATGAATGTCAGTGGCATGTCAGTCGGTGCCTTGTGTCGTTATTACAAAATTATTCCGGAACAGGTACTGGTGATTCACGACGAACTGGATTTATTGCCTGGAGCGATCAAGTTAAAGTTTGGTGGTGGTACCGGCGGACACAACGGCTTGAAAAGTATTGTGACTGATCTTTCCAGCCAGAATTTCTGGCGTTTGCGAATTGGCGTAGGCCATCCAGGAAACAGGAATCAGGTGGTAGATTATGTGCTGCATCCACCACGTAAAGAAGAGTTTCTGTTAATTGATGAAGCAATAGAACATAGCATGCTGGTATGGTCACTAATCGCTCAGGGAGATTTTGCGGCAGCCATGCAGCAATTGCATACTCAGTGAAAGTCTAGATTAGATGGTTTTATCTGCAAACTGCTTTACCCAGTTTTTGGCAATTTCTGAGCAGTTAATGGAAATCAAATTATGAGCTTGAAATGTGGAATCGTTGGTTTGCCAAATGTAGGTAAATCTACTTTGTTTAATGCCCTGACCAAAGCGGGAATTGCGGCAGAAAATTATCCTTTTTGTACGATCGAGCCTAATGTCGGCATTGTTGAAGTACCTGATGCGCGAGTGGATGAACTGAGCAACATTGTTAATCCACAACGTATTCAACCGGCCATTGTGGAATTTGTTGATATCGCTGGCTTAGTTGCCGGTGCTTCTAAGGGGGAAGGGCTAGGCAACCAGTTCCTTGCCAATATCCGGGAAACAGATGCCATAGTGAATGTTGTCCGGTGTTTTGATGATCCCAATGTGGTACATGTTTCCGGTAAAGTTGATCCTTTGGCTGATATTGAAGTTATTCTGACTGAATTGGCGTTAGCTGATTTGGCAACGGTAGAAAAAGCCATTGTGCGTGATGGTAAAAAAGCAAAATCAGGCGATAAGGAAGCCATCAAACTGGTTACTGTGTTGGAGAAATTAGCTCAACATCTTAACCAAGGCCAGCCGGCACGCACATTTTCACTAACAGATGAAGAACAGGAAATTATCAAGCCACTTTGTTTGTTGACAATCAAGCCAGCCATGTATGTTGGCAATGTGTTGGAAGATGGGTTTGAAAACAACCCTTATCTTGAACAGCTACATGCATATGCAAAGCAGGAAGGCGCACCGGTTGTGGTGCTGTGTGCCAAGATCGAAGCTGAACTGGCCGATCTTGATGAGGCAGACAAAAAAGAATTTCTAGCTGATCTGGGATTAGAAGAACCAGGGCTCAATCGCTTGATTCGTGCAGGTTACAATCTACTTGGCTTACAAACTTACTTCACTGCTGGCGTCAAGGAAGTACGTGCCTGGACAATTCATAAAGGAGATACCGCTCCGCAAGCAGCTGGCGTTATTCATACTGATTTTGAGAAAGGTTTTATCCGCGCACAAACTATTTCCTATGCTGATTTTATTGCCTGCGGTGGCGAAGCAGGAGCAAAGGAAAAAGGTAAAATGCGGGTGGAAGGTAAAGATTACATCGTACAGGATGGTGATGTAATGCACTTCTTGTTTAACGTCTAACTATAGCTGCACGAATCAGTCTGCACAGCCAGTTTTCCGGTTAAGTTTTGTTTTCGGCAAAACGGATGATCACGCGCACTCTATGGATCAGTAAAATACGCAGATAAGTGTTGTTATATTTGCTGATACCAGGTAACAACTGTCTTCCGTTCTTGAATTTTTTTGCCTTTCCTGCTGTTGCCACCATGATTCTTGCTGTGATCGATCCCGTGCCGAATGACTTCTGATCTCTTTTTTCAATAAATAGACTTAAATAGTCTTTAATTTTGAGTGGTTTTCTCCGTTTTGTCCGCAGCAGGGGGAACCAGTGCAATCACTGTCCAGCCAATTTTGGGCTCGGTTTTATATTTGTCATTGGTTATTTTCAATCGACCCGCCGGATCAATTCCAAACAGCAATATTGTATCTTGCCCGTGCTGCGCCTGAAATTCTGGCCAACCAAATATGTCAGTCAGTTCGTTAGCTTTGATTGTCCATCCTTGTGCAAGTAGCTGATTAAATCTAAGCTGCGTCATATCATGATCAAACAGTACCTTGCTATGTAATTTGCCAGCAAATGCTTGGCGAGTGGTAGCGTCATCTGGCCCTAACACGCGCATGCGATAGACTGCTTCTCGTCCTAATTCTTCGCGATAGTGCAGGCATGCCAGATAGTTCAATTCTCGACGGCCGGAAATGGCCAAAAAATAACCAATAGGTGTCAGATCTAGGTGTAATTCTGCATTTCTGGAAGTAGGATTGCCAAAGAAAGTGTTTAATCCCTCCATGCGCGCCTGACTAATAGCATTCCAATTGTCATCAGCCAGCACTACATCAACGTTTTGCTGGTTTAATGCTGTGGCAACAGTACGAGCCGCGGTATCAGAACCAAAAATTAGAACGCCTTTGGGATCTGGTGCAACCACATTCAGCAGACGTGCTAAAGGGCGTGCTGCGGCACTTTGCAAGATGACCGTACCGATAATCAGGATAAACACCAATGGCACCAAGGCATCTGCACCCGCTATTCCCAGGTTATCCAGGCGCAGTGCAAACAGAGAGGAAACGGCTGCAGCAACCACACCCCGCGGAGAAACAAAACTAAGCAGCGCTCGTTCTTGCCAGCTGAGCTGACTGCCTAATGATGCAACAGCGATTGAGATTGGGCGAATAATAAATTGTGCAGCCAAAAACACTAGTACGCCTGCCCACAATACGCCATCAGGTAATGGCCATTGGAGTCGCGCTGACAAAATCACAAACAGTATCGACACCAACAGAATGGATAAATCTTCCTTGAAGGTCATGATGCGATCGATATGAATCGCGTTGATATTGCCCAGCACCACTCCCATGACAGTCACAGCCAATAGGCCAGATTCGCTGACAAGGTTATCTGAAAGCGTGAAGGTACCAACAACTGCTGCGAGAGTAGCGTAGTTCTGCAGATATTCAGGAATCCATTGCTGATAAATCAGTAGTGCTAATATTGCCGCGGCGATAAAGCCGGCCGCCACCCCAACCGCGACCATGGTGATGAATATGAATAGGGAATGATCTTGCAGTTGTGTAATGATGGCTTGAAACACCAACACACCAAACACCGCCCCAAAGGGATCCAGCACGATACCTTCCCAGCGTAGCGCATTGGCAACGCGGGCAGTCGGGCGCAAAGTGCGTAACATCGGCTGGATAACAGTCGGGCCCGTGATGCAAGTAAGCGCACCAAATAAAAAGGAAACGCCCCAGGAAAGGTCGGCAATCCAGTGTGCGGCTATGGCTAACATAATCACTGCCAATATTGCACCATAGGTGATCATGCCGTGCACGACGCGGCCAATTTCGTGCAATTCGGAAAAACGCAGAGTGAGGCTACCCTCGAATAAGATAATCGCTACAGCAAGCGAGACGGTAGGAAATAATAGCGGGCCTAATGTGGCATCTGGATCAAACCAACCCGTTACTGGCCCTAATACGATACCGATAAGCAGCAGTGGCAATATGGCAGGCAAATGAGTGCGCCAACCCAACCATTGCGCAAGAAAACCGATAACCAGTAATAACGTCAGAATCGTGCCTAAATCTAATGTCATAACAGTTCCTTTTCCGATAAAGCAAGAAAAGGGACTATATGTTACAGAGATTTGTGGTCAAATCCAGCGATTTAAAGCGATTTTTGCAACTTTGATTGCTATTTCCAGTGTTTTTTTAATGCGAAATGATTAGGTTGGAGGTATTCGTTTTTATATCATCCTGTGTTTGGTCACTCGGCCGAAATAAATGTGTTTTGGGGAAGTGAGAAGAAAAGAGATAAAGATCAAAGTTGTTATTACGAGAAAACAACACCGATGCGATCATCCAAAAAAATTGACAAAGTAATGCCGTCATCGCGAAATCCGTAGGATTGTGGCGATCCAACAATGTTGCTAACAGAAGCACATAAGGGTGACAGGCTTCCTTCGTTGATACGGTTGTACTGGATTGCTTCAACGGCTGCGCCGTTTCGCAATGCCTTCCTCTGTGTAGGGAAAGTGCTGGTTTTTCAGCTGATCCGCATCTTGCCAAGCGATATCAAACCAATCTTTGCTGATGTCTATCCCAACGATCATATGCATTTCCTTCAATTGCTATCAAGGTGATTGAGTACCTGTACCCGTTGCCTTCATCCTAAATACGGAGTCATGCTCCAATCGAACTGTCCGGCCTGGTGGGCAGGTTGGAAAAGGGCGATCTGCATCGCGCCTTGATAGCCAAAGACGACTCCGATCTCTATCCCTTTTCCTGCTCGCCTAAAATACGTCTATTCCAGACGAGAATGGTAAGCATAAGAAGACAATATTTTTCTCCGTCATCGCGAAGCCTGTAAGGCTGTGGCGATCCAGTAACAATGTTAGCAAAGATACGAGAGAGGATATTTTCTTCGCTGATACGGCTGGAATGGATTGCTTCACCAGCTACGCCGTTTCGCAATGGCAAGGTTTTTTGTTGTCAGAACGAGCGCAGCAAGACGGGGTGAGTATGAGAGCCTTGGTTTCGTCTTTGCTGGCAAAAAACCTAGATCGTAAAGAATTATATGGTAATCGCTGGTGTGAGTATATCGCGCTTTCAACTTACTTTTTTATTATGTAGCGCGTTATAATTTTTGTCTGGATAATCTGATTTATTTAAATAAAAATGAGTTCAACCGAAAACTTGAATAAAAAAACAGGCTTGCGCTGGCCGCAAGTATTGTTAATTGTACTGGTAACAATATTGCTAACGGTGGCTGGAACCTATTGGGCGCTTAAGACCTATATTTTTGTTTCATCTTTTGAGCCGGTTGAATTGAGTCAGAAAGAAGAAAATGTCTTACAGCAAAAATTGCGAGCGATTGGCTACGATTTTTCGTTTGCAGCGCCGCAAGCAAAGCAGCCAACACAGCAACCCAAGCAACAAGCCAAATTAAGTAGTGAACTCCGCGATGAAATTGATCAGGATGGTTTTTTGAAACCAAAAGCTTATTCCGAGGAAGGTGCAGAACGCGATATCAGTTTTACTGAGCGGGAAATCAATGCTTTGTTGGCTAAAAATACAGATTTAGCCCAAAAGCTAGCAATTGATTTCTCAGATGAGTTAGTCAGTGCCAGGATGTTATTGCCAATGGAAGAAGATTTCCCAGTGCTAGGTGGAAAGACATTGCGTTTGAATGCCGGTTTAGGGATGGCATATCAGGATAACAAGCCGATTATTATCCTCAAAGGAATTAGCGTAATGGGCATTCCGATTCCCAATGCCTGGTTGGGTGGAATAAAGAATATCGATCTAGTAAATGAATTTGGTGTTGATCCCGGTTTCTGGAAATCTTTTTCTGATGGAGTTGAGCATATCCAAGTCACAGATGGAAAAATTGATATTCGTCTTAAGGAATAAGGGAAAAATCTTCATTTTGAAGACCATAAAGTTAGATGTCGTAATGAATGTCAGCTTGCATCAAACGCATTTTTAATCCATTCAATTTCACTGCCCTTATTGCTGGAAATCAGAATCGCATCGAAGCGACAAGGGGGGGCGATTTCATATTTGGCCAGGTAGTGCTGAGCAGTACACACTAATTTATGCTGTTTGGTTGGTGTGATGCTGGCGGCTGCTCCTCCATAATATAGATTGGTGCGCATGCGGACTTCAACAAAAACTACAGTATCGCCGTCCCGCATGATTAGATCAATTTCGCCAAAGCGGCAGCGATAATTCTTTTCTAGCAGAGCCAAGTTTTGCTGTTGCAGAAAAGTAGCGGCACGCTGTTCAGCGTCGCTACCCTTGTTTTTTGCAGATGACATGAGATAGTTTATTGACGAAAGATTCTGGATCACTCCGAATGCTCATACAAAGATTATGCATTGCATTCGGAAGCAACCATTTTTAATTCGCGTACACTATTTTTTCCCCAGTTTGCACGCGCCACAGATTTGCATATATGCCATTTTGCAGTAAGAGCGCTTCATGTGTGCCAGTTTCCACGATTTCACCTTTATCCAGCACATAAATATGATGCGCGTTGCGGATGGTGGAAAGGCGATGGGCGATAACAATGGTAGTGCGGCCAATGGTAATGCGTTCCAGTGAGCGCTGAATGGCGGCTTCTGTTTCATTATCCACCGCTGAGGTTGCTTCATCCAGAATCAGTACTGGTGGATCTTTAAGTACGGCACGGGCAATTGAAATACGTTGGCGTTGACCGCCGGAGAGTTTCTGGCCGCGTTCGCCAACAATAGTTTGATAGCCATCAGGCAGTTCCATGATAAATTCATGTGCTTCAGCAGCTTTGGCAGCAGCAATGATGGCTTCCGTATCAGCATTAAAAGAACCATAAGCAATGTTTTCGTAGACTGTGCCGTGAAATAGATAAACATCTTGACTGACTAGGCCGATTGATTTACGCAGATCATGCAGATGCAGATCTCGAATATCATGCTCATCCAATAGAATGCGACCTTTTTGTGGTTCGTAAAAGCGTAATAGCAGTTTGACGATAGTACTTTTGCCGCTGCCAGTGGCGCCAACCAGCGCTATAGTTTCTCCAGCAGGAACAGTTAAAGACAAATGACGCAGAGTAGAAGCACGCTGCGCATAATGAAAGCTGATGTTGTCAAAAATAATTTCTCCGATCACTGGCGCTGTCAGAGCGTGAGAGCCATCCGTAATGGCCGGTTTGGCCTGTAATAAATCGAGTACGCGATGAGTAGATGCCATGGCGCGCTGAAATAAATCAAGGGTTTCTCCCAGACGGGTAAGCGGCCACAACAGCCGTTGCGTCATGAATACCAAAATGCTGTAAGCACCGACATTAAGGGTACCATTGGCTGCCATTAAGCCTGCCGCCACCAAAATGGCGCTGAAACCCAATGCAATCACCATACGAATAATCGGTACAAAGGCAGCGCTGAGCGCAATGGCATGCTGATTCTTTTGCTGGTAAACATGACTTTCACGCTCAATTTGCTGTAGTTCGTATTGTTCGGTGGTATAACTTTTGATGGTGGCAATGCCACCTAGGTTATTGGCAAGAAAACTGTTCAGAATGCTGACTTGCTCGCGTACTGCCATATAACGTGGTGCGATACGTTTTTGGAATAAATAAGAACCGGCAATCACAAACGGCATGGGTAGCAATGCCATCCACGCCACACTGGGCGTGAGGTAAATAAACATGCCACCTACGGTAATGACAGTGGTTAATAGCTGAATGAGGTCATTAGCGCCCACATCCAGAAAGCGCTCCAGTTGGTTGATATCATCATTCAAAATTGCCATCATGCCGCCAGTACTGCGCTCTTCGAAATAAGTCAGTTCCAGTTGTTGAATATGGCCGTAAGTATCCAGTCGCAGCGTATGCTGAATATCTTGCGCTAAGTTGCGCCAACCAAGTTTAAGCAAATATTCCCAAAAAGATTCAAATCCCCAAACAATAAAAGTCAGCGCCGCCAATATCCATAATTGAGCAGCAACTTCAGGAAAACCAAATTGAGCAAGAAAAGAAGTTTGCTGATTTACGACAATATCAACTGCCATCCCGATGAGAACCGGAGGCGCCAGATCGAATAATTTGTTGAGGATGGAATAAAGCGTAGCAAGCCAAATGCGGCGTTGAAATAAATGGCCGTAGCGTAGCAAGCGCACCAGTGGGGTGGTCGTGTGACTGGATGTCATAAGGATTGGATCGTTTTTGTTTTTAGTTGAATTAAATGGATTAAGTCCGGTTGGTTACCAATAGAAAAAATAGAGGTTCTGCCGTATAGTCAGCTTTCAGCCATGAGAACAGGCTCTTGGATCGAGATTAATAATCAAAATATATGTCGACAGCTACCGGAATATCCAAAGGAACATTATATGTGGTTGGCACACCGATCGGAAATTTGCGTGACATTTCCCTGCGTGCGCTGGAGGTGTTGGCAGCTGTTGATTATATAGCGGCAGAACATATTCAAAGCGCACAAAAATTGCTGGCTGCCCATGCGGTACCCACTGCGTATACCCAACTCATCGCGTTACATCAACATAATGAAGTGCAATCGGCAGATAAAATTATTGCACTACTGGCCGCTAATCAAACTGTTGCGATAATTGCTGATGCTGGTACGCCCACTATTTCTGATCCAGGTGCTTTGTTAATACAACGTGTGCGTGCACAGCGTTTCCCGGTGATACCTGTTCCTGGCGCTAATGCGGCACTGTGTGCTTTGTCTGCTTCAGGATTAATTGCACCGCATTTTTTATTTTATGGGTTTCTGCCGACTAAAAGCGGGGAGCGGCAACGTAAGCTGGCTGATCTTAAAACTTTATATGCGTGTATTCTGGTTTTTTATGAGGCACCACACCGTGTACTCGAATGTGTTGCAGATATGACAACTGTGTTTGGCTCAGCGCGTGAAATTACCTTTGCGCGCGAATTGACCAAGTTGTTTGAAACCGTTCATAGCTGTGCGTTGGGCGATGCGCTGGATTGGTTGCAAGCGGATAAAAATCATCTACGAGGGGAATTTGTATTATTACTGGCGCCAGAAGAAAAACCTGAGCAAGGAGAGATCAGCCCGCAAGCGGTGCAGACGTTAGCTATTCTGCAAAAAACATTGCCTTTGAAGCAGGCGGTGCAACTGGCAGCTGAGATAACCGGAGAAAGCCGAAACAAATTGTATGCACGAGCGTTATTGGAGCAAAAATTAGAAACATAAGCTATGCATCTGTTTACTGCATGAATCTTGCTGATTTATGCAGTATTTATAGAGAATTGCAGTGGTTTATTATGCAACAGGCGGCATCATGCCGCGATGAAAGATCCATGCAACGACATACGCAATCGGTGCAATGATGCCGAATAGTGCCACTGCATATAGAACTGCCAGTTTGCCCATGCCTTTTAGCTTACTGAAGTCAGTAATGATGCCGATGCTGAGAAAGGTGAGCATAAACATCATGTTACGCATTGGCCCTTCTACTGCAGCGGCTGCTTCGTGCAAAGTTGCAGCGACTTCTGTTCCGCCAGAAGCGAGCATGATGTATAGCAACCAGACTAAAAGATAGCCTAGAACAAATTTAGGAAAGCGATGCCAAATTTCCATTAAACCAATTTTGGACTGGCCAGGGTTGCGTTCTACTTTGTAAACCCATACCAACGCCAACACAAAAGTCCAGACACCGATAAACATGTCGATCCAGATTTTTGTGGTTAATGAAGCCATCAAAATCCAGCCTTCTTTCCATACAATGCCAAGATTGGTCTCAGCATTGGCGCGCATGAGTTCATCTAGCATGGCGCCAGCGGCTGCGTCAGCACCATCAGTTTTAACTGTTAAGCCTAATGCAGAGCCGTTAACAATCGGGCTTTCTGGCGCGACTGCAGTATAAAATCCTGGCAGGATAATCAGTTCGAACATGGCAAAGATCACGACCAATATCGAGACAAATACCGGTAACGCAGGGCGTGCGCGAATAGCGCCTGCTGTAGCAATAGCGGCGGAAATACCACAAATGGAAATGCCGGAAGAAAAAACAGCAGCGGCGTCGCGCGAAAGATGAAACACTCTGCGCCCTAGTGCATAGACAATTGGCCAGAACAGCATGTACGCTACGAAGGTGGCAGCAATCCCTGTCAATACCAGCTCGGTAATGAAGCCGGTTGCTTCGATAGACATTGCGCCAATTTTGATCCCCAAAAAAACAATGGCGGTTTTAATAAACCATTCTGGTTTAGCTGCTTCGTTCAGAAATCGAGCAGTCGGTTTGAAGAAATTGCCGATAATTAATCCAACCAGTAATGCTAATAGATAAGAAAAACCAGTACCTAATGATAATCCCCAGGAAAGGCCATATTTATCCATGTCATATACAGAGGCCTTGAAATGCGCTTCATTACCAATGATCCAGATAATCCAGGTCATACTGAACAGCAGGCTCCAACTGATGAAAAATTGCTTCAAGTCAAATTTCATCATCCAGGCTGCCAGGCAAGTGAGCGTGGTAAAGACTAAATAAGTGGTCAATAGCGAGAGAGCAGGATGCCATCCTGCAGTGCTGCTATGTAGGATGCCTTCAAGTGAAAAATCACCCCATACCCAAGTTTCAGGTTTGGCCATCCAACCGGTTAGATCGAATCCTCCAAGTGAGGTGACACTGGCTGCAAACATGATTAATCCCAGCCAGACAGCCCACCAGTCTTCTGTGGTTGTCATGCCGGAATACCATTTATTATTCATTGTATTGATTCACCTTATTGTTATTGCTCTTCTGGTACTGCCAATTGTAAATTGAGCTGAATATGACGATTGAAATAATGATAGGCATATTGCCTGATCCAGGTAGGAATACAGCTATAATCAAACACCATGAACACCATTACACAGTTTTTTTCCGGAAACAGTTGTTTTTTCAGCAAACATTGGATAAGCGCTTGATCTAATTCTTTCAGAGTGTGCCCGTAAGCCTTAAAGTGTTCGTGACTTGCAATCCATTGGGTGCCATCATGTATTAATCGGATTTCTAGATCTGCCTGCATGGTTAACTTGGCAGCAGAAACCAATTTACCAACACTCCTAAAATAAACAGCGCTGTAATTCCAATTCCAATGCTCCATAGGCATAAACGAGTTTCCCAGCTTTCCCAGGGTTCAGGTTCACCTAGTATTGAATGATCGGGCAACGATTGCTCCGTGTTGTTTTTATGAGGTTGATCATAAATTTCGTGATCAGCGTTATTTGATGTTGTCATCGTTGTTCTCACACAGAAAGAGAAAATACCCCTTCGCAAAAAGGATGCGTTTCATGCATATTCGAATGAGGGCGGGCTGCTATTTTCCAGAAAGGATGATTATTGTTCAGTATGATCAATATCTAATTCGCGCAGCCCATATTTTGCCCTGACAAAAGATGTAAAGCTAAGTTAGCTTTCAACTTTATCATAAATCTGTTCTTGCCGAAGGCTGTGATCGAAAGATCGACGTTGCTCAAATTCATCTTGTTGACAATGATTCTCATTATCTGTATTTTCAGTCAAATTTGATTGGATAAAATTTTCTCTTGTTCTTTTATCTCATCAAAATTTCTGCCAGCTCTTGTCCGTTTCTGACCAAGCCAGCTTTATATTCTGATGTTGCCAGCCAAAGCTTGTACCAGGTTCGCCAGCTCCAAATAAACAACTTTATTAGTACACGGCGTAATGCCTTCAATTTCAGGAGCGTAATCGTATGTTGTCTTTATATAGAATCATTGTCAGTCTTTTACTGGTTTGCTTGAGTGGGCAGGTTGTTGCTGACACTTCCAATGGCCCAAATCCTTATGGTCCCGGATATGGTTTCGATACGCCAAATGAAGCCAGCTGGGGTGGATGGGCTCGAGGTGATACCAACACACTTTATGCTGAGTGGGATGTTATTTCTGATGTTAGCTATGGGGAGAGTGATGATCGGATAGCTGCACCTGATGTTGGTACTTATAACGTAGATGATGCTTATCTTAGCTGGAATCTGGGTGTTTTTCTCACCAGCACTGGCAATCTCATTTCCGCTGATGTAGTGCAAGAATTCTTTATTCATATATCGCCCATGTCTTTGTTCAGCGGTCCACTCATTGTTGCGTTGCAAATCGAGATGTGGGGAGATGAGCCTGTTGCTCCTCTGCTCAATGGTCTGGCTGCATCCAGCTGGACTCAAACCTTTGCTGGTACTTCCGTAACTGATCACGATTTGAATCAATATCTCGGATTATGGTACTTTGCTGACACAGTCAATTTTTTCGGATTTGATCTTACAAATCAACCATTTATATCTCTAGCTCAGGTGGCGATAGATATTGCTCAGGTGCCGGAGCCGCACACGTTGGTTATTGTACTAACCGGCTTAATTCTGATTGGAGCGATGACACAGCGCCGTGATAGCTTGAATTCGTAATGTAATAAAGTCTACCAGGTAACGCAAGATCCATGACGTATCGTCCCGAATGACATATAGTGGCTGATTCTTCTTTTGAATCAATCAACGAGATATACACATTGGACAACGTGGCAGACAAACTAACCTTTACCCGCCCGGACGATTGGCATTTGCATCTGCGTGATGGTGCGGCTATGCAAACAATATTGCCAGATACCGCCCGACGTTTTGCGCGCGCCATTATCATGCCTAATCTCAAGCCGCCTATCGTGACAACCGAGCAAGCAGCTGCCTATCGTGCGCGTATTCTCTCTGCCTTACCATCAGAGTTGGTTGGGCAATTTGAACCATTAATGACGCTGTACCTGACTGACACCACTCCACCGGAAGAAATCAAGCGCGCCAAGGAAAGCGGTATCGTGTTTGGCGTCAAACTTTATCCTGCTGGTGCCACTACGCATTCGGATGCTGGTGTAACCGATCTTGCTCGTTGTGAAGCTACCTTGGCCATGTTGGAAAAACTTGATATGCCTTTATTGGTACACGGTGAGGTAGTGGATTCTGAGATAGATATTTTTGATCGTGAAAAGATTTTTATTGAGCGTGTATTGGCACCGCTGCTGCGACGTTTTCCCGGTTTGCGCGTGGTGTTTGAACATATCACGACGCAAGAAGCAGTTGAGTTTGTACAATCTTCACCCAACCGGATTGCAGCTACCATCACCGCTCATCACCTTATATTGAATCGCAATGCTCTGTTTACTGGTGGAATACAGCCCCATCATTATTGTCTTCCCATATTAAAGCGAGAAGTGCATCGCCAGGCATTGATAAAAGCGGCCACCAGTGGCCATTCTCGGTTTTTCCTGGGAACTGACAGCGCTCCTCATTCAGTACAAAATAAGGAATCAGCATGTGGTTGTGCCGGTATTTACAGCGCACATGCAGCGATTGAATTCTATACGGAGGTATTTGAGCAAGTAGGCAGATTAGATCAATTAGAAGCATTTGCCAGTTTTCATGGCCCTGATTTTTATGGATTGCCACGTAATACCAAACAAATCACCCTTGTTAAAAAAAGTTGGCAAACTCCGGAACAACTCAAATTTGGTGAGGAACAACTCGTCCCGTTCAAGGCGAGAGAGAAGGTGCGTTGGCAGTTGGCAGAAAATGTATAGAGAAATGGTCGCTTTTATTTGCAACTATTGCGTGAATACTTGTTGAGAGCCGAGTTTAGAATGGAGGAATGTAAAAAGTGAACGGGATGAGCCTTGTTTAGCCCATCCTAATCTATTGATTAATTAAATTTACGTTTGAACAGCATACCTAGCAACCCAACCCCTAATAATGCTAGGGGCGCTGGTTCAGGTATTTCGGTATTGCCTCCACCACACTGGCCGGCAGGGTCACATAATGACCAAGTAATCAAATTTTGGCTATATGGATTATTAGATTCGATATGTCCATTTAGGAAACCAAATTCATATTTAATAGATTGATAATCATTACCTGCATTCAACCAGGCATCTGTAATCCAATCTTCTGCTAATGAAATCATGTTTGAATCTCCTGTTGCAGAGAACCAGCCATTATGTAATCCCGCTCCATTAGGTGTGGGCTGAGTACCTAATGTGGATGTGTTCTCATTGAGTATTTCCCATAAGGTCAACTGAAATGCTCCAGCATGTTGGGCATCTACACCTTCTCCAATAACAGAGCCATTGTGAGTATCATGGTTATCAAATAGATAATTGACTCTACTCATTTGTGTGGCTGTCCAGTTGAATGGATTGCCGCCAGTTACATCATAGTTAGCGGGAGATTGAATATTATTGAAGATATCTACACAAAATGCATAAAAATCCAGTCCATCGTTATGAGCATCAGAATTAGTGCTGCTCATAGTAAATTGGCCTGCGTTTACTCCCAGGTTGGTAAAGGTATCTCCAGCAGAGCCTGAGTAGCTGATAGAAGCACTAGTACCACTAGTGCCAATGTGATAATAAGTATCTGCATTTGCATTAACACTAAAGGTTAATGCCCCTGTAATCGCGACAGCCCATAAAGACTTATTCATAACTACTTCTCCTGTTTATTTCCAAAATTTTCAATGTAAAAGCAACCAATCTAAGATTTGGTGATTAACCTTGCACCTCGATCAATCGTCTTTGCTTATAAAGATGCATTTTTTGTGCCATAGCACATAAAAATATATAACTTATTGAAAAATAAACAAATTTGTCTATTTTGTTAAATGAGGAAGGAGAGTGATTCTTTATTGTGTAAATTTTTTTGACAGTCTTTGTGCTTTTTGAAAGATTTTCGTGAGAATGGATTACTTCGAGAGGGCTGCTTGAAGAGGAGGAGAAGCAGGTTATAAAAATAGCTGCAAATGAGAGAGGTGATTTTTTAAAAAATAATTAGCTATCCACAATAATTTGATAACCAAAAATATCAGAATGCGAAAGATTGTTCTGAATTCGATCAAGACAAATAGGCGAGGGGAAATTGTGCGAGTAAGCGGAGCGTATCTGAGGTATGTAGCGTGTTGAACTCGTTTTCAACGTTGTGATGTGCCCTTTAGTAAAATCGCAAGGGAGATTTTCGCTAAAACTTTGGATTAATGCTCAACGATAACATGGCTGATAGTTGACACAGTGATCTGCCGGAACTTTGCTGTAATTTATTGAAGGCATCTTGCACGATTTGCTTGTCGCGTTGACTAGTTGGTTCATGATGAATGATGCCTGCGGCAATCAGGCGTGCTACCACATCACTGGTCAATAAAAATGTATCTTTCCCAACCAAACGTAAAAAACCAGCAGCTGAACGTCCACCTAAACGCGCACCTCGTTTGGCCAGTAAGCGCCATAAACCAATGATGTCGGTGCTAGGCCAATCAGCAATAAATTCACCAAAACTGCAGCCACGCTCCTGACGAATGTCTAGAATAAACTGGGCATTCCTAGGAATAGTTTTCAGTTTGGTGTAATGGCGGATGATTCGGTCATTTTTTAGAGCCTGTTCAAAATCTTTTAAGCAAAAGAGCCAGGAATGCCAGCTGAATGAATTGCAAGCTGGTATTGAGTTTACGCTCGCAGTTTTTCCACAACCGTCGATTCTTCTCCAGCCAGGCAAAGCTGCGCTCCACCACCCAACGCTTGGGGATAACAGCGAAGGTATGCAATTCACTGCGCTTGGCAATCTGCACCGTAACCAGTTTTCCTAGAATTTCTCGCACGCCTTCAGCAAATGGTTCTCCGGTATAGCCGCTATCGCACAGCAGACTTTGTACTTTTCCCAAGCTTGGTCTGCAGTGCTCCAGGGCTTGCAACGCCCCTTTGCGGTCAGTCACTTCTGCCGTCGTCACCGCAATGGCATGCGGCAAGCCCTGGGTATCAACTGCGATGTGACGCTTGATACCAGAGATCTTCTTGCCAGCGTCATAACCCTTCTGGCCCGCCGTGTCCGTGTTTTTCACGCTCTGCGCGTCCACGATCAAGAACGTGCTGCAAGCGCTGCGCCCCTGTCTGGTACGAACCGCGCCAACGGATTTTTTTTAACGCCCGCTCCAGCAGGCTCACTCCCTCCGCATCTGGCTCACTCCAGATGGCCCAGTACGAGTGCACTGTGCGCCACTTCGGAAAACTGTCCGGCAACAGACGCCACTGGCAGCCACTCTTGAGCAAATATAGCACCGCACAAAACACCTCGTACAGATCCACGGTGCGCGGACGTGTCTTCTTCCTCGCACCCTCCAACAACAGGCGAACCTGCTCAAATTGTTCTCGACTAATGTCGCTAGGATAGTATTTTCTCATCCAGAGAGTATCTACCAAAAAAAAGATTTTGAACAGGTTCTTAGATAGCTTTCAATTTGTTCAGGGCTGAGCATTGCCATTGTTTCAGGTATAAAACCCCAAAAAGCTTCTTCGAAAGCAGGCCATTTGGCATCGACTACCGAATGTTTCATACCGGCTTGAAATACCCGCCTGCTCATGGCTGAGAGATAGCGATCATCTCCTTTCAGCTTTAATTCTTCAGCAGTCAGCGCCTTGGGCAGAAAAGCCTCCATTGCCGCATCCGATTCAAAGCGTTTGCGTACCGTATCGTAGAGCCACTGGTAATCGAGCGTCATGTCTGTTTTTTAAAAGCAATGCAGCCTGGATTACCGGCTGCCCTGACACACATCGCCTTCTTCCGCATCAAGCCAGCCGGAAAGCTGCTCAATACGCTGATTGATCAATGCTGTCTGCTCTAGACAATTACACATCGAATAAACAGAACCGTATTCCACCTGCTTGTTGGCAGCGGGATAAATCGCCTCCAGCTCAGTATCCCGAAACGCCAACCAGGCACGCTGCGCCTTGCGTAACTTGGCTGTGAAATTGACATCATCCTGATGCTGTTTCAACACTTGCTGGTAAACAGCGTTGAGTTTTTTATCCGCTGCCTGATACGTTGCGCACGCATCATCATTGAGATCAGCTTGTGTTTGCGCATTCGCGGTTACGCATAAAAGCACACCGGCAAAAAGAGTAATAAATCGAATATTCATTTTATTGAAGTTCAACGCCCACATTTGCGGGCCGTAGTGAAACGCAGCGGAACGACAATCCCAGCCCTGCATGGGTAAACAACATACACTTATTAAAACCTTTACTTGACCAGGTCAGGGTTTGCGTTAATCCTACTAACCAAAGTTTCAAACGGATAGTCAATAGGGGATATAGGCTTAACATTTTATCTTCTGGCAAATCGCTCATATTTTACCTTTTGGTTAAATAAATATTCTTGCGCAAACTTAATTTGTATTTTTCAACCGTACCGGCAAGCCTCGATTGATAAGCACGCATTCACATAACGGCTTGAATGAATTGCCAGGCACCACCGTGATCTTACGACTCGCGTTGTTTGGCTACGACCCGAAGTTGCTTGTTGATACTGCGAAGCTCATTGCGAATTTCTTGAAGGGTCGTAATATTTGGACCCTTGAGAGCATCAACGATTGCTTGGTTAGCACTGGTGCGGGTGGGCATACCTTTCATGTGCTCAATGCTGAGTATGAATGTCTCATCGTGCTTTCGAGCAAAACCGATAGGGTTGCGAAATCTATAAGACGCAGTTACTACCAAACCACTATCAAGCTTGCTGTGAAGCCCTGCATACTGACCGCCAGTAAAGACGTACCGCTGGCCAGGCGAGACTGCGGGAAAACCCTGTTGGGAAACAGCCAAACCTTCACCATCTGGCTTCTCGATGCCGAAGCAATTGATGGGTAGGGGATTTGAAAACGTAACTCCAATAGCGTTGCCCCCACCAATATTTTCTATGACCAAGTCAATGATCGACGGAACATCGGGGTTGGGCCGGTAGTAGACCAATAGTTGCGGTTGCGAACCACGAAGCAACGATAAATAAGCAACCCACACTGCAAGAAGTGTGGCGAGCGGGCTAATGATGTATGCAATAACTTGTGCTAACACAGACACGACTCCCTCCTTAGAGCCCGTTTACGATCTCATCATTATTCCTTACGATACGTGGATGAAGAGAACAAAATATGCCGGTGATATTAGCAAAGAGAAGTTTGCCGAGATAGAGCCGCTATTGCGTAGCGTGAGGCGCAGCACCAAACCCACGACAATAGATATTTGTATGAAGTATTTTGTGCTGTGCTGTATCTGCTGCGTACTGGTTGCCAGTGGAGATTTTTGCCCGGAGAGTTTCCCAAATGGCAGAGTGTATATGCCTATTGGCGCAAATGGAATGAGCCTGACCAGCACGGCGTGAGCGTGCTGGAGCAGGCATTAAAAAAATCAGGTTGGCGCGGCCCGAGAGAAACTGGGGCGCAACGCTTGCAGCACGTTCTTGATTGTGGACGCGCAAAGCGTGAAGAATACAGACACGGCTGACCAGAAAGGCTATGACGCCGGCAAGAAGGTGTCGGGCATCAAGCGCCATATCGCTGTTGATACCTTGGGGTTGCCGCACGCCATTGCAGTGACGACAGCGGAAGTGACTGACCGTAACGGTGCATTGCAGGCCTTGAAGCGTTGCAGATCGAGTTTGGGGCAAGTACAAGGTTTGCTGTGTGACGGTGGCTATACTGGAGCACCATTTGCCGAAAGTGTGCAAGAAATTCTGGGCAAACCTGTCACCGTGCAGATCGCCAAACGCAGCAAACTGCATACCTTCAAGGTTATGCCCAGGCGCTGGATAGTGGAACGTAGTTTCGCCTGGCTGGAAAAGTGCCGAAGATTATGGAAAAACTGCGAACGTAAACTTGATACCAGCTTGCAGCTCATTCATTTGGCTTTCTTGGCACTATTACTCAGAAGATCGTAAACAGGCGCTTACCAATCTTATTTATGGCAATCCTCAACTTAAGCCGGAAAAGGCAGAAACATTTGAAGTCTCAGGAACTTATAAATTTGATAATGGACAATTGGATGTAACCTATCATCGCACTAACTACAGAGATCTAATCCAATCAGAATCTGTTCAACAGGTGTTTCGTAACGGGACACCAGTATGTAACTCTGGGCGCACAAGAATACCTGGCGGGCTGCCTATCGTATTCAGCTGTTATGATCAGTTCAACGTGGGCAAAGCAGTGATCAACGGAGTGGAAGTGGTACTGAACTACCAGATATTTGACTGGTGGCGTCTATTCTCCAGTTATGAGTACCTCAGCACCAAAGACAGAGCAACTGGTTTGCGCTTGCTCAATCGTGCTGCGGATCACACCATGCGAGTACAGAGTTTGTTCAATTACCATGACAAACTTTTGTTTAGTATCAATATGATTTCTCAGTGGGATCTCTATGGTCAGAATACTGCACGACAAAATGTGTACGTTGACCACTTCAACATGGATATTAAGCTGGATTATTTTTTGACCAAGCAGCTTAACTTGTTTGCAGGTATCGACAATTTGACCGATCGCAAACCTGCTGATGGGTTCTCAAGCAGATTACAGGCACTAGATCCGGGAGCACGCTTTTTTTATGCTGGTGCAGCAATTCGCTTCTGAGCATGAAGAGAATCAGGAGCGCAATCATGCACCGGGTATACAAGAACAAACCACTCTCAGCACGACAGTAGCTGTATGAATCTGAAAAAAGTCGTCAACAAAATCATCATGGTTATGCAGAGATTTTCTATATTTCATGCGCTAGCTTATTTGCCAATGGCCGGAATTGCAGGTGATAAAACATGTTGAGGTAACGATCATTTTCCTCGCGTTCCAGTCCACTTACAAATTTCCAGAAACTGTATATGCGCGATAGTGTCATCATACGTTCTGCATAAAGTTTCCAAGTATAACGACTTGCAACGCGGTCAAGAGCACCTTGTGACAAACGTTGCCATTCTGCTGGATCATCTCGAGTTTTTTCAAAGAAATCAGCAATAAGATCTGCAGTAGTTGCGCCTTGATTGGGATCGATATGAAACCCGGATTGATTATGCTGAATAATTTCCAGCGGTCCGCCATAACGGGTGGCAAAAGTTGGTAAACCGGATGCCATCGCTTCGATAATCGTGAGACCAAATGCTTCAAACAAGGCAGGTTGTACAAATATACCTTGTTTATCAGCAATATAGCGATAAAGTTCACCCGCCAAGTTCTTGTCAAGTCGCATGCCGAGCCAGCGAACTTGTGTATCGAGTTGATATTGATCCATCAGTTGGTGCATGCGCTGGATTTGTTCCTGCTCCTCGTGATCAGAAGAATGTCGGGGATCTATTTTTCCGCCGACAATTACCAAGTTAGCAAGTGAGCGTAACCGTTGTGAAGCACCATATGCTTTAACTAATCCGGTAATATTTTTGATACGATCTAGTCGTGCCATAGTAAAAATTAATGGCTTATCAGGATGTTGCAAATATCCTCGGGCTGGTAGATTGGCCGTGTCATCGAAAAGTAGTGCCTCAATTTCTGGAATCAGACTATGCAAACGTCTGGCTTGGTTGGTGTAGGGGAAATATATTTCAGCATCTGCGCCTGGGGAAACAATATTAAATTTTGGATCAAACAGATCAATCCCGTTAATGACGCGATATAAACCTGGCATGGAAAAAGCACGGTAGCTTTCATATTGACCTTCTGCTTCACGTGTACCGGCAATTTCCTGGTATGTGCTAGCTACAATAAAATCAGCCGCATTCATAGCGAGTAAATCCGCGGTGTATTGGCAGGAAAAGTGATATTTATCCTCATTTTCTTGCCAGTAAATATCCGAATGCAGATACTTGGTTTTTTCCAGTGCATGTGCGATGTTGCACTGGGTGACTCCTAACTCTTGGCTGAGTAAGGTCGCGACCAGATTACCATCCGAATAATTGCCGATAATGAGATCGGGGCGTCCACCCAATTCGGCTAATGCTTCATGTTTTACGTCCAGCGCAAATGTTTCAAGATGTGGCCAGATTTCAAAGCGTGAAATCCAATGTGGAATAATTTCGCCATTTTTCTTACGGAAGGGCACACGTAAAATCCAGGTATTGGTGCAACCACTGACTTTTTCCAAGCGTTGGTTGCTGGTAGTGTCTCCGGCCTCAGGAATTAACCGAGTCACAATCAGTATTTTAGGTTCTACTTGCACGCCTTGCAGTTGTAGTCGTTCACGCATTTCTCGTTCCAGTGCACGCACCTGATCGAGAATATAGACAACCTGCCCACCAGTATCTGGCAAGCCAAGTACGTTATCTTGTCCAAAGAACCCATGGGGGGAGAGGATCAGCAGACGGGAAATCATGGGAATGCGAGCTAGAAATGCTTCCAGTGCAGAAGGAGAGGGTGCCTCCAGAATATCCATGAGCATATTCATGGTTTCTGCTACTCGCGCGGCATCGTGCCCCCAGCCGGGTGCAAAGCCCAATTGATTCATTTTTTGTGTTAGTTCTGACCAGGGCGTTGTTTCATCGACTGTCTCTAGCATTTCCAACGCTCGGCGCAGCTGGTTGCGCATGGTGTCGATATTGTGGGAATTACTGCTGAACATTAATTGCTGGCCATCGATTGCATGTACCCCCAAAAAATGTAGCAATCCGGTGTTACCGGTTTCAATACGAGTGAACATTTCACTGGAGAGCTGCCGGTTCAGGAAGATGACACCCTGGCCGATTGAGCGAGATTCTTTCAGCTTGGGAAAGCCGCGATTAAATGGATCAAAATCAATTTCCAGTACAGGTTCGGTCGTCTCGCCTTTAATTGTGGTTTCCTTGAACTCCAAAAATTCATTAACAGTAATATTTTCAGGAATGAGTTGTTCCTGATGGATACGCACAAACTCCCATTTTGCAACATCCGGACGCAGCATGAAATAAGCCCAGGATGAACAAAAAACACCTTCTTGCAAACGAAATACAAATTTATGCAGTGCATCGGATCGTTCACACTCTTTCTCCAATTCCAATAATTCATCCCGCAAATCAGATTGCAGCAGAAGAGGGCGATTGGTTGAAAAATAACGGCGTAGCAGCGTATAAACAGCATCCCTGTTTTGTTGGATACCGGTTGTGAGTGCATCAATTGTAGTCATGCAATATCCTTATTGTGCAAAATCATAGTATTCCACTCCCTCCAAAATGCCGCGAGCATACGTGTTATCAGCAAAATACATTTGTTCCAGGCCACGCAATGGTTCCAGTTCTGGGCTATGGTTGCCTACCACAACAGCCAGAGTGTCACCCACGAGCATTTCTTCGTCATTACCGGAATCACCCGCCACCAGAAAATTATGCAGGGATAATCCCCATTTGTATGACAGATAGCGAACTGCTAACCCCTTGGAGGCTCGCTCTGGTAATACATCCAGAAATTGTTCGTGTGAGTAAATTAATTTTGCGTGCAAATTTTGTTGGTGAAGATGGTGATACAACTCTTCCAGTGGTGGCATATGGGCAGGTGTAACCAGGTAACTGAGTTTGAATTCGCGTTGATTCTCTGGGGCTTGTAAAGTAAGCCCTGGAATCGATTGAAGTGCTTCTGCCAATGCTTCACGGCGCCAGCGATGGCGAATATGGTTGCTCCAACCCTGATCGGGCCGTAAAGATGGCCAGTAATTGATTTCACTGCCTACGGAGGTGATCAAGGTATCTGGCATGGGAACACGCCATTTTTTAAGCACTTTAATCGCACTTTCAAGTGTTCTACCAGTGGCCACCCCGAATGAAACAGTATTAGCATGGGTTCGTAACCAGGTTAGCAATTCTTCCAAACCTTGCTTGTCTCCTAGCAGTGTATTATCAATATCACTGATAATCATTTTCTCGGTCAGGGAGATGGGAACCCATTCAGTGTGTTGTGCCGCTGCGTATTGACGACGTAAACGTTTGCGTTCTTTATGCAATAGCTTGCTGACATCTTTCACATATTTTGCGACGTGGGCATCCCAGGTGTAATGGCGTCTGACGTTGGCAATGCCATTTTTGGACCAATTACGCCAGCGTTTTTTGTCAGATAAAGCATCTTTTAGCGCATTGGCAATATCGGTTGGGTTGAGCGTGTTGACCAGCAAGCCATTGCGACAATTGGCGATAATATCGCGTGGACCACCATCATCCGGAGCGATAATAGGCAATCCACTGGCAGCTGCTTCGATTAGAGTGAGTCCAAAGGGTTCGGTAAGAGCAGGATTGATAAAAATACCGCGTCTGCGAACAGCTAGTCGATAAATTTCAGGAATATCTTCAGTCGTAAAGTTCTTAGAGCCTGTTTACGATCTTCTGAGTAATAGTGCCAAGAAAGCCAAATGAATGAGCTGCAAGCTGGTATCAAGTTTACGTTCGCAGTTTTTCCATAATCTTCGGCACTTTTCCAGCCAGGCGAAACTACGTTCCACTATCCAGCGCCTGGGCATAACCTTGAAGGTATGCAGTTTGCTGCGTTTGGCGATCTGCACGGTGACAGGTTTGCCCAGAATTTCTTGCACACTTTCGGCAAATGGTGCTCCAGTATAGCCACCGTCACACAGCAAACCTTGCACTTGTCCCAAACTCGATCTGCAACGCTTCAAGGCCTGCAATGCACCGTTACGGTCAGTCACTTCCGCTGTCGTCACTGCAATGGCGTGCGGCAACCCCAAGGTATCAACAGCGATATGGCGCTTGATGCCCGACACCTTCTTGCCGGCGTCATAGCCTTTCTGGTCAGCCGTGTCTGTATTCTTCACGCTTTGCGCGTCCACAATCAAGAACGTGCTGCAAGCGTTGCGCCCCAGTTTCTCTCGGGCCGCGCCAACCTGATTTTTTTAATGCCTGCTCCAGCACGCTCACGCCGTGCTGGTCAGGCTCATTCCATTTGCGCCAATAGGCATATACACTCTGCCATTTGGGAAACTCTCCGGGCAAAAATCTCCACTGGCAACCAGTACGCAGCAGATACAGCACAGCACAAAATACTTCATACAAATCTATTGTCGTGGGTTTGGTGCTGCGCCTCACGCTACGCAATAGCGGCTCTATCTCGGCAAACTTCTCTTTGCTAATATCACTGGCATATTTTGTTCTCTTCATCCACGTATCGTAAGGAATAATGATGAGATCGTAAACGGGCTCTTAGGAATAGCTACTGACCCCCACAAATCATAGCGATCAACATCTAGCAGCAGATCGGTCATGACTTCACGCTGTGACGTTTCCATGGAACGAATGTCTTCACGTGAACCTGCAACAATGACTAAATTAGCCATGTCTCGCAACACCTGATCTGAGCCATAAGCTTCAACTAGTCCATCAATATTTTTGCGTGTATCAGGCCGGCAAATCGCGAGAATTATTGGTTTCTTGGGATCGCTTAAAAATCTGTCCATATTAGCTTGCATGAGCGGATCAATAGTTTTGCGCCCAGGAGGAGAAAAACGGGAAGTATCGGTTCCTGGTGGAATCACCCGGCAGCGACGAGGATCGGTATTTTCGTACATGCCGTACTGATCCTCAATTTCCTGAGAAGTACTGGTGATGATTAACGAAGCATGAACAAGTACTTCCTCTTCGGCGGCGATACGCTGTGACAAGTTGAATTGCCGTTCAATCGTTTTTTCCTTGCGTCCAGCAGCCAGCAGACGAGCTCGTTTGGGGCGGCCCAATGAATGCCCAGTGTGGATTTGTGGGATACCAAGCAGATTGGACAGGTGTAAGCCGATGTAGCCTGCATCGGCGTAGTGAGTATGGATCAAATCAGGTAATTGTCTTTGTTGGCGTAGATAGTGCAAACAACGATCTACCATTTGGTCTAGGTGTGGCCATAATAATTCTTTACGCAAATATTTACGTGGCCCGCAAGGTAGTCGAATGATGCGTGCGTTAGGCCCTAACTTTTCAATGGGTTCAGCATAATCAGAAGAGATGTTTTTATCGATAATTTGCCGCGTGAGCAAATCAACCTGACCTATGTTGCTGTTGCGTCCCAGTGCGCGTGCTAGTTCGACGACATAAGTCGTTTGCCCACCCGTATCGGCGTCACGTCCCAATTCCATATCATGACCGCGAATCAGGCCGTGCGCACTAATCATTAAAATGTAGAGTTGTTGATCTGACATAAATTATTAAGATAGCTTCCAGTCTTTTAAAAAATTGTCATAAAATTTGCTTGATTGCGGTATTGCGCCACGTATGCCACACAAAGCGGCGGCAAATTGGTTTGCGCGTTGCAGGGTCAGATGATGTGACCAATTCAGCAGTAAGCCCAGAATAAAAACAGCACAAAATCCATCACCTGCACCAACGGTATCAATAATGGTTACTCCCTCAATACCTGATGTTTCAGAATAGTGGCCTGTGTGATCGAGCAACCAGGCACCTGCCGCACCACGCGTTACTAACAGAGTTTTTAATTGGAAAGTTTCAAGTAAATAAGCTGCGTTATCGCGAGGTGATTTACCTGGGAAAGATAGCAGTCCAGGTAATTTAGCCAGCTCATCTTCGTTGACTTTCACGTGATTTGCCTGGGAAAAGGAGTAACGTATAGTTTCTGGCCGATACCAGGGTTCTCTTAAGTTGATATCGAGCAAGCGCAACGCTTGTGAGGTGCGTCGCAGTATTTCTGCTAGTGCAATAGCGGATGTTGAATTGCGTTGTGCCAACGTGCCGAAATATACCAGCTGTGGTTGGTTGATTGCGGCGGTGTCACCGGCGACTTCCGAATCAATAAAATCGTAGGCTTGATTGGCTAGAATATTGAATTTGTGGCCGTTTTCAAGTGGTTTTACCTGTACTTGCCCAGTAGGGTATTGCGTGTCGTATTGCACACCGATGGTAGGCATGTTTGCAGCATCCATCAGTTGCATTAGTTTTTGACGTAAGGCATCGTTGCCAGTACGAGTAATCAGAATAGGGCATAAGCCAAATGCCTGCAGGTGATAGCCCACATTAAAAGGCGCACCACCCATGACCGGCCCATCAGGAAAAACATCAGCCAGTACTTCACCAAATAAAACGATATTTTGTGAGGTGGTACCGCGCTGATCAGTAGACATAATGAGGTGGTTTCCTGTCAGGAAGGTTGGTTATTTGTGAAATTATGTAAATAACTTTTTCGTTTGCTGTGTTTTATGAAAGATGAAAATAGAAGAGTAAGACGATTGACAAAACTTGTTTTCAAGTAGATATTATTTTTATTCTGGCACGGATAATTGATTTATGCAAAATATCCTGCGTTATAAAATGACTAAATGCGGATACGTTTTTTAGATTTTTTATTGGTTTTTTTGCTGATGGATTGTGGTGTAATTTTGATTTCAGCTGGATCGATTACACCGATAAATAGTTTACATTTAAGATTTTTTATTTCATCGCGATAGTCAGCGGCTTGTTCAAATTCCATGTTTTTGGCTGCTTCCAACATCGCCTTCTCTAAGCGCTGAATTTCTTTTGCCAGTTGTGTTTCATCCATGGCGGCATAGCGCGCCTGAACTTGTGCTACTTTTTGCTGTGCGGCTTCATCTTTTATATTGTAGATGCCATCAATCAAGTCCTTGATCTGCTTATGGACACCACGCGGTGTAATGTTGTTTTTTTGATTGAATTGTGTTTGTTTGGTGCGTCGTCGCTCAGTTTCATCGATGGCGCGTTGCATTGACCCAGTAATTCGATCTGCATAGAGAATCACGGTCCCATTGACATGACGAGCAGCGCGCCCCATGGTTTGGATGAGGGATCGTTCTGAGCGTAAGAAGCCTTCTTTATCCGCATCTAGTATGCCAACCAGTGAAACTTCTGGAATATCTAATCCTTCTCGCAAAAGGTTGATACCAACCAGCACGTCAAATTTTCCCAGGCGCAAATCACGAATGATTTCCACGCGCTCCACGGTATCAATATCGGAATGTAAATAGCGTACGCGGATACCATGATCAGAAAAGTAATCTGTCAGATCTTCTGCCATGCGTTTGGTCAAAGTCGTCACCAGCGTTCGTTCTCCCTGTTGTGTGCGCAGTGAGACTTCAGACATGAGATCGTCCACTTGTGTAGCAACTGGGCGAATAATAATAACTGGATCCACCAAGCCGGTAGGGCGCACCACTTGTTCAACGATCTGGCCACTATGCTGTATTTCATATTCCGCTGGAGTGGCTGAAACGAAAATAGTTTGCGGCATCAGTTTTTCAAATTCTTCGAATTGGAGCGGCCGATTATCCAATGCGGAAGGTAGTCGAAAACCATAAGCTACCAAATTTTCCTTCCTGGAGCGATCACCACGATACATACCTCCGATTTGGGGAACAGTCACATGACTTTCATCAATAATCATCAAGGCGTTATCAGGTAAATAATCAATTAGTGTTGGCGGTGGATCACCGGGTGAACGGCCAGATAGATGACGCGAGTAGTTTTCAATGCCTTTACAAAACCCTAGTTCATTGAGCATTTCCAGATCAAAACGGGTACGTTGTTCCAGGCGTTGTGCCTCCACTAGTTTATTATTTTCGTAGAGATGCTTCAGATGCTGAGCCAATTCTGTTTTAATGGTTTCAATAGCACGCAAGGTGGTATGGCGTGGGGTTACATAATGGCTGGAAGGGTAAACGGTATAGCGCGATACTTTTTGTCGAGTGTGGCCAGTGAGGGGATCAAAGAGCGCCATACTCTCTACTTCGTCATCAAATAAGGCAATGCGCAGGGCGGTTTCAGAGTTTTCTGCCGGAAAAACATCCAATACATCGCCGCGAACACGAAAAGTACCACGCGTGAATTCGAATTCATTGCGTTGGTATTGCATATCTGCTAAACGTTGAATAATATCGCGTTGCGTAATTTTTTCATGTTCGCGCACATGGAGAATCATGCCATGGTAATCAACTGGATCGCCAATACCATAAATACAGGAAACAGTTGCTACAATAATGGCATCTTCCCGTTCCAGAAGCGACTTAGTAGCAGAAAGACGCATTTGCTCAATATGTTCATTGATGCTGGAATCTTTTTCAATGAACAAATCACGTGATGGAACATATGCTTCGGGTTGATAGTAGTCGTAGTAAGAGACAAAATATTCAACTGCGTTTTCCGGGAAGAATTCGCGCATTTCAGCGTAAAGCTGAGCTGCCAGGGTTTTGTTGGGGGCCATGACGATGGCAGGCCGGCCAAGTTGTGCAATCATGTTGGCGATGGTAAAAGTTTTACCGGAACCAGTGACACCTAACAAAGTCTGGAACGATAAGCCAGATGTTATGCCTTCTACTAGTTGATGAATGGCTGCAGGTTGATCGCCAGCAGGTTGAAATGCTTGATTAAGCTTGTAAGGGCTATCTGGAAAGGTAATAATCACAGGTTTGATTGTCATATTCAAAACAGAGTTAATTTTATTCTAACACGCACAAATCACACATATCAGGAGCTGTCTCGTGAAATTTTCGCAACGCGTTCAGGCTATTAAACCTTCACCCACTTTGGCTGTGAGTGCAAAAGCTGCCAGACTTAAAGCTGAAGGAAAAAATATCATTAGTCTGGGAGCAGGTGAACCGGATTTCGATACGCCGCTGCATATCAAGGATGCAGCCATTACTGCTATTCGTAATGGCTTTACTAAATACACGGCTGTTGGGGGTACCGCTGCGTTGAAACAGGCAATTATTGGAAAATTCGAACGAGAAAATTTTCTGGAATTTACATCTAAAGAAGTACTGGCTTCCAGTGGTGGCAAGCAAAGTATTTTTAATCTGATACTAGCTACCATTGATCCAGGGGATGAAGTGATTATCCCGGTGCCTTATTGGGTTTCTTATCCCGATATTGTGTTATTGGCGCAAGGAAAACCAGTCTTTATTCAGACTGGTATTGAGGATAAATTCAAAATATCAGCGCAACAGCTTGAACAGGCTATTACTCCCAAGACACGCATGTTTATTCTCAATAGCCCAGGCAATCCTTCGGGGAGTGTATATAGCTTAGACGAATTACGGGCATTGGGAGAGGTGTTGCGTAAACATCCAGACGTCCTAATTGCAACAGATGATATGTATGAACATATTCTCTTATCTGACAATGAGTTTGCTAATATTCTTAACGCTTGTCCTGATCTGAAGGATCGTACAGTGGTGCTCAACGGGGTTTCTAAAGCCTATGCCATGACTGGCTGGCGAATTGGTTATTGTGGTGGCCCAGCAGCAATCATCAAGGCAATGGAGAAGATTCAGTCGCAAAGCACCTCTAATCCTAATTCCATTGCTCAAATTGCTGCGGAAGCAGCGTTAAATGGTGATCAATCATGCATTGTGCCAATGGTGGAAGCATTTAAGGAGCGTAATCAATTCCTGATCAGTGCGTTAAATTCAATTACGGGGATTCGTTGCTTGCTGTCCGAAGGAGCTTTTTATGCTTTTGCTGATGCCAGGCAAATTATTAAACAGTTATATGCAAAACAGGTTTTGCCAGAAGAAAACGATGTGGCATTCTGTAGCTATTTGCTGGAACAAGCTGAAGTGGCAGTAGTACCAGGTTCGGCTTTTGGTTGTGAAGGTTATATGCGTTTATCCTTTGCGACCTCTATGGAAAATCTTCACAACGCGGTCAAGCGCATTGCTACTTTATTGAATTAGTCCGAGTAAATAGAAAATAACAACAACCAATTCCGGTTGTCATTTCACTATGTTTCTTGGTTGGTATTTTTGATTGGTATCGTTGATTTTTTGAATGACTGAATTATCTAGGCAACCTATATATTGTTGTATCAATTTACTGGGCGGATTACCAATAAAATCCTGAATATCTCCCTGATCTGTAATAGGCCGCAGATATTTACCTGTCCAGGTGATATGGGGTGGGGTATGCTTATATTGTGTCGGTATCCAGCCAAATGAGCCCGGCAATTTAGCTAAAAATATTGCCAATAGACGATACCAAATTGTCAGTGAGTTTTTAGGCATTTCTTGTATATTTGGATTAAATGTGCAATTAGATAGTCGATTCAGATCAATATTTAATCCGTGCACATCGGCCTTGCTGGCCATCCACCGCAAAGTCAAATCGGATAATCCGGTATCGCTATAGCCTCCTCCAATATTGGAATGGACTCCGGGAAACCACTTTTGCTCAAAATTGGCTGGGTTGTGCTGCTTATTGGGTTGCATTAAAGTGGGTTCAAATAACAAGCGATGTTCGTCCACAGCCACAGCATGATAAGCGCTTTCGATAATAGAGCTCAGCTGAGTATCATGAAATGCAGTCTGAAATAATTTATCGACAATCCAGCCTGTAATTACCCCAAGAGGTGCTCCCAAGGCTCCTACCGTATCAAAGATACCCAAAAATTTTATTGTTGATTTGTCCCCCCAAGCATGCTCCAGTCTAAATGCTTGTGCCTGTGCTGCACTTGGGGCCCAATCCGAAGATTTATTTTTATAATTGCGATAGGCTTCATTGATCAGATACATTTTTTCACGCTTCAAGATACCGCAGTTACGGATTAATCCAGCTAAACTACGCGCCGCGTAAGCACCTCGGCTGAAGCCAAAAATAAAGATTTCATCTCCTTTGGTGTAGTTACTTACCAGGAAACGGTAGCCTTCCTTGATATTGTTGGAGATACCATAACCAAATCCACCACCCTTCAGGCGCTCTTTTCTTTTGGTACCCACACCACGAATATATTGCACCAGTTGTGGTGTGTCATTTTTATCAGTGGGCAGGGTTGCTTCAAACAGCTTGGCTATATTGGTACGGCAGGGTAGATTGTTTTTATCTTGCTGATCTTCACGATTCCAGGTTCCATCAAAAAACACAGCCAATTTTTTTATCATGATGAAGTCCTATTGAAGAAAGAGAAAGATCATCTCAGGGCAAATACATTGTAGTAAATTGCCTTATCCAGACAATCAGAGTAAGGGTTTTACTGGATATCGTTAATAAAAATAAGTATTCGCACAATAAGCAATGTAGATTATATGGAAATTGAATATTATCTATTTTTAAATCTCAGATACAGGAAAATATAGTATGGATATGACAACATCAGATGAAAGCTTTCCCGATTTTTTTGCCAAGGCTCCATCGATAATAATACAGGATCCTTTAGCACATTTTCTTGGTGCAGCACGCGATGGCGTGATGGAATATCGTTATGTTGATGCTGTACGATTGGCAGGTCATTCTTGCCCAACAGTGGCGGGTACCTGGTTAATGACATTGCACGGTTTGCGCGCTTTATATGACGATACGTTGCCGGTGCGTGGAGAAATTGAAGTGTATATGGCAGATGCGCGTGAGGCAGGTACAACTGGTGTCATGGCCACTGTAGTGCAACTAGTTACTGGTGCTGCGCCAGAAACTGGCTTTCATGGGATTGCTGGGCGTTTTGGACGCAATAATTTATTACACTTTGGTCAACCAGTGCAGGGTGTTTTTGGCTTACGGCGCAAGGATACTGGTGCGGCAGTACAAGTCGCGTTAGATGCTTCCGTTGTTCCCTGGTCTGATGAAATGCGTGCATTACTTCCGAAAGCGGCAAGTGGACAGGCTAATGCAACAGAACTACAGCACTTTGGTGAGTTGTGGCAGGAACGTGTGCGCAGGATGTTACTTGATCATGCTGATGATACAGCGTTGGTGCAGGTAAGTAGCTGGACTATAAACTGATTAATGAGAAGCGAGGTTATCAACACTTCTCATTAATATTAGGAGGATGTTCAGATATTATTCAGCTCTGTTTCCAGCGCCTTGATATTGCGCTCATGGGAAGCCGCTCGATCACGTAACTGAAGAATATCAAATTGACTGGCAACAAAGTAAGATTGCTTGGAAGAATCCTGCTTACTTTTTTGCTCAATGGAATGGATTGCTTTCATGGCTTTATCTAGTAGTCGGGTTTCGTTGATTAGTTCTTGTGACAAGATTTGGCGGCGTCTACTATCGCGCTTGTTTTGTTGCGATTGACTGACTTTGGGGTAGCTGCCCAACGAGATATTTGCTTGGTGAGTATGAGTGGTAGCAGTAGTTGCTCGAGGTTTATGAAATTGTACTTTCCCAAGTTGAACACGCTGGCCATTTTTGGTCGGTTTGTTAGTAAAAACAACCCGTCCTTGTTCGTCAACGACTTTATAGATTTCTGATGCTGAGCAAGCGGTGGAAAGACCCAGTGTCATCAAGCCAGTCAACAGAGCTACATAGTAATTTTTTCGCATAGATCACACCTCCAATTCTCGGAATAAAAAATTTCAAATGGAGCACTTATTTCATCAGTTGTTAGAACCTGTTCAAAATCTCGATCAAGGGATGCAGTGCAAGGCAAAATTGAACGAGAAAACGGAGCATACTTGAAGTATGTGAGCATTTTGAGTTCAATTTCAACGCCATAATGCGCCCTTCAGTAAGATATTGAACAGGTTCTTAGAAACAAGTGCTTCTATTCAGGACGGTGTTGATTGTAAATGGCTACGTATATTGACAATCAGTCGATAAACGCTGGTTATCGCTGTCTTTTTATAAATTGTAGTATAGGGCAAACTCAACCGGATGCGTAGTAGTACGCAGTAGCGTAGCTTCTTCTGATTTGAGTTTGATGAAGGCATCGATTAAGTCGTTAGAAAACACGTTGCCACGTGTTAGAAATTCACGATCTTGATCCAGATTTTCCAGTGCTTCTTCTAGTGAGGCACTTGTGCTGGATACCATTGATGCTTCCTCCGGCGGCAGATCATACAAGTTCTTGTCGATTGGATCACCTGGGTGAATTTTGTTTTGGATGCCATCCAAACCAGCCATCAATAGAGCGGTAAAAGTAAGGTAGGGGTTGGCGCTGGGATCGGGAAAGCGGATTTCTATGCGACGTTGCTTGGGGCTGCTGGAATAAGGAATACGTACTGCAGCAGAACGATTACTGGATGAATAGGCAATGTTGATGGGCGCTTCAAAACCAGCGACTAATCTTTTGTAGGAATTGGTACCAGGGTTGGCAAAAGCATTTAATGCCTTGGCATGACGCATGATGCCACCAATATAATACAAAGCTGTTTCAGAGATACCGGCATAACCATTTCCGGAGAACAGATTTTGACCGTCTTTCCAGATGGATTGATGAATATGCATACCTGAGCCGTTATCCCCCACAATTGGTTTCGGCATGAAGGTGGCTGTTTTGCCATAAGAAACGGCGACATTATGGATCACATACTTCATTAGCTGATTCCAGTCAGCGCGTTTTACTAAGCTATTGAAACGCGTACCAATTTCACATTGGCCAGCACTGGCGACTTCATGGTGATGCACCTCAACCGGGATGCCGAGCTCATCTAGCATCATACACATGGCAGAACGGATATCATGTAGTGAATCGATGGGAGGTACTGGCATATAACCCCCTTTGACGGTTGGGCGATAGCCGTTATTACTGCCTTCGTAACGTTTCTTTGAGCTCCAGGATGCTTCTTCCGCTTCGATTTTGACAAAACTGCCGGACATATCAGTATGCCAGCGTACCGAATCAAAAATAAAAAATTCCAGTTCCGGTCCGAAATAAGCCGTATCACCAATACCAGTGGATTTCAGATAAACCTCTCCTCGCTTGGCTAGGGAACGTGGATCTCGGTTATAACCTTGTCCATCGGCTGGATCAATCACATCACAAGTCAGCAGTAATGTGGTTTCTTCCATGAAAGGATCCAGCGCAGCGGTATCC
Organism: Nitrosomonas stercoris; assembly: GCA_006742785.1. Lineage (NCBI taxonomy): Bacteria > Pseudomonadati > Pseudomonadota > Betaproteobacteria > Nitrosomonadales > Nitrosomonadaceae > Nitrosomonas > Nitrosomonas stercoris. The sequence goes on from AP019755.1 coordinate 1,964,678, forward strand.
GGATCAGGCATGAGTAACATGTCGGATGCATGAATGTTCTTCCAGCCAGCGATGGAGGAGCCATCAAATGGATGACCCTCTTCAAATTTATCCGCATCGAAAACAGATGCGGGAACTGTGACGTGATGTTCCTTGCCGTTGGTATCAGTAAAGCGCAGATCAATGAACTTGACTTCATGATCTTGAACAATCTTTAATACATCAGTTGTCACAGTTTTTCTCCAGAGAAATAATATTTGCCTATAAAGCGGTTGATAAGTTGTATGCGTTTAGTATGAAAAATGCAGAAAACATGTTGGTCGCTATTGTACCGTTGAGAAGACATTGAATAAATAGAATAGCTGCTCTGATTTGAATGGGTAATATCTTATTGCCACCAAACTCGGAAAAGAAATATTGTTTTGTCAAATTCTTGAAAACGATAAAGAAATCGTGAGGAAAATTATGGTAGCGCACGGATTGCTTGTACAAGTCTAGCCAGATCATCAGGCAATGATGCTTCCCAATGCATCGTTTTTCCACTGGCAGGGTGTGTTAATTCCAGCTGCCAGGCGTGTAATGCTTGTCTGGATAACTGGGTGATGATTTTTGCTATGGATGAATCCGGTGAAGATTTACCGTAAACAGGATCGCCAACCAGCGGATGGCCTATAGAACGTAGGTGCACACGAATCTGATGCGTACGCCCGGTTTCTAAGCTGCATTGCAACACTGTGCAAGCGGAAAAGTGCTCCAATATTTGATAATGTGTGCGAGCTTCTTTGCCGTGCGGCACAATTGCCATGCGCGTACGGCGCACAGGATGCCGGCCAATAGGGGCATCAATTACCCCATTTGTTGTGACGTGTCCCAGTACCAACGCCCAATAATGACGTTGAATCGTGCGTTGCTTAAATTGTGTGATCAAGTTAGCTTGTGCCATAGCTGTTTTGGCTATCACCAGTAATCCACTGGTATCTTTATCTAATCGATGCACAATGCCAGCTCGTAATAGTTGATCAAGCTGCGGATTGTAGTTAAGTAATGCGTTCAATAATGTGCCGTGCCAGTTACCGTTACCTGGATGCACAACGAGTTCAGCTGGTTTATCAATCACCAGCAGATCATCGTCTTCATAGAGAATATGGAGTGGAATCGCTTCAGGTTGGTTGCTTTGTTCACACTTAATCGGGCCAATAGCCACTTGGACTGTTTCTCCCCCCCATATTTTTTGCTTGGCGGAACCAATTGAGTTATCAACATGTACACGATTTTCCTCAATCCATCGTTGTAGTCGACTGCGTGACCATTGAGGCAATAATCGCGCCAAGGCTTGATCCAGGCGTAATCCAGCGAAATTATCTGGCAGAATTAATTTAACGATCTCCTCACTTTCTTGATCGTTCGCAGTTACGAGCGAATCGGGCTTTGCGTTATAATCACCTTCATCTTGCCTATTACTGAGATTATTCATTATGTTGCGATATTTTTTGGCAGGGTGGTTAATCGTATCGTTGGCTGCATGTGGTATTTTTTCTGAGAAAAAAGTTGATAATAGCCAGTGGTCTGCCGGTAAATTTTATACAGAAGCTAAAAATGAACTGAATGATGGCAATTATTCCTCTGCAATTAAGTTGTTTGAGGCTCTGGAAGCGCGTTATCCCTACGGACGATTTGCCCAACAGGCGCAGCTCGAAATAGCTTATGCCTATTATAAGGATCAGGAACAAGCTTCAGCTATTGCTGCAGCCGATCGATTCATTCAACTTTATCCTCATCATCATAATATTGACTACGCTTATTATATCAAGGGATTAGCTAATTTTAACGATGACACGGGCATATTAGGCTACATCACCTATAGAGTTATCAAGCAAGATATGAGTGAGCGTGATGCGAAGGCCTCCAGAGAATCGTTTGAAAGTTTCAAACAGCTCGTCACACGTTATCCGGATAGTAAGTATGCGCAAGATGCATTGCAACGCATGGCTTATTTGGTGAACGCGCTGGCCAGGGGTGAAATTCATGTTGCCCGTTATTATATGAAGCGCAAAGCTTATGTGGCTGCGATCAAACGGGCGCAGTTTGTGTTGGAAGAATATCCACAAACACCTGCGACAGAAGAAGCGCTCTTCATCATGGCCAGTGCATATAACGAATTAGATATGGCTGACTTACGCAAAGATACAGAAAAAATTATCCAGAAAAATTTCCCTAAAAGTATATATCTAACGGATTCGGGTTCGCTGGTAGAAAAACCCTGGTGGAAATTTTGGGAATAATTGAAATTTTATTTGTGTCGAGGCGATATGCACATTTCATTCATAAGAAATTTTGACGTAGAATGCAGCTCCCGCCCTGGTAGCTCAGGGGATAGAGCAACCCCCTCCTAAGGGGTAGGTCGGACGTTCGATTCGTCTCCAGGGCGCCAATAACTCCAATACTCCAATTCGTTGATTGTCAGCCAAAATTCATGTGGTTCAAGAATATACAAATTTACCGTCTTGCTGATGAAGCAGTATCATTTGATCGACTGGAAGAGCAGTTGTCAGCACAAACACTACAAAGTTGTCTAGGGCTGGATGCACAAACAAAGGGCTGGATGCCGCCCGGTCTGGAAGAAACAGCTCTGGTTTATAACCATGGTCAGCAGACGCTCATTGCTTTTGGTATTGAGAAAAAACTGCTACCCACCTCTGTCGTAAACCAGTTGGCCAGAGAACGAGCACAAGAAATGGAGGTGCGTTTAGGGTATGCGCCTGGTCGCAAGCAGATGAAGGAAATTAAAGAGATCGTTTATCGTGAATTGTTATCACGTGCCTTTGCTGTGCGCCAAAGAACCCATATCTGGATTGATCGGGTGGATAGCTGGTTTGTGGTTGAAAGTGCCAGTGTTGCCAAGGCAGATATCGTGGTCGAAGCATTTATCAAATCAACCGGTATTGGCTTGCGCCGCATTAGGACAGAAATGGCTCCAGTATCAGTCATGACTACTTGGGTGCTAAATGAGGATGCCCCTGCTATTTTTTCCATCGATAGCGACAGTATCTTTCGCAGTCGCGAAGATAAGAATGTGCTAGTCAGCTACATTCGGCAATTTCCCGATCCACAGGAAATTACGCGACATGTGCGTACGGGCAAGGAAGTCATCAAACTGGCGTTAACCTGGCGCGATCGAATCTCCTTTTTCCTGGATGAAAATTTGCAGCTCAAGCGGCTCACTCGGCTAGATATGGAGAACGAATCCGCTGAATCTGCAGAGGAACAATTCGATAGTGATTTTTTTCTGATGACAAGCGAATTGCGTCAGTTGTTGCCTGAGTTAATGGAGGCATTGGGTGGGATGGTGGCTGAATAGTTGCCTGCAATAGTGAGGGAGGAAGTACAGATACTATTGCAGGCGGGTGAAAATAACTAAATAAGCTGACAGGTTACTTATTGGGTATCACCGGATTTTTCCTGATGGTGTTTTTTGTGATGTTTAGCACGCCATTTTTCACGACGTTGCTGTTTTGTTTCCTGTAGCTTGCTGTATTGCTCAGGTGTCAAAATAGATTGCATCTGAGTACGTGATTCCTCGCGTAGCGCCTTGAATTTTTCTCTATTTTGTTTGAATAGAGCTTCCAACTTGGTTTTTTGTTCATCAGTCAATGATAAATGTTTACCCATACGCTCTATTTTTGTTGCTTGATAGTGGGTGTGATCTTTCTGATACTCCCCAGAATTAGCAACAGCGGTCAAAGGCAGAGCCAGGGCAAAAATAATAGCGACAAGATTGGTATTCATGATTAATTCTCCTGTTTGGTTTAAAAAAGAACGTGATGCGTTGTTCTTGGGTGTAACTATAGCGTGGCAATTTGTAAATAAATTGCAGCAAATGTGCAAAAAATGAGGAAATTTGCAAGTAATTACTCTGTTTTTATATTTTTCGGTTCAGTAATTTTTTGTAAACTGCTTGGATCAAGCTAAAAATATTGTAACCATCTGTTTTTACTGAAGGAGCAAGCCTATGATCTTCTGGCGCGTTAAATCCCTGGATTCCATCATGGCCACCGCAGAAAAAAAGAGTCTGGAACGTTCTTTAGGCGTGTGGCAACTGACCTTACTCGGCGTCGGTGCAATTATAGGAACTGGTATTTTTGTATTAACAGCAGAAGCAGCACAAAAAGCAGGGCCGGGTATGATGATTGCCTTTGTCATTGCCGGTTTTGTTTGCGCAGTGGCAGCCTTGTGCTATTCCGAACTCTCTTCCATGGTGCCGGTATCCGGCTCTGCTTATACTTATTCTTACGCAGTATTAGGTGAATTGATTGCATGGATGGTGGGATGGGCACTGATTCTAGAATACTCGGTTGCAGCAGGTGCCGTTGCAGTAGGTTGGTCTGGTTACTTGGTGGGCTTGCTCGATAATTCTTCGTTGGGGATAGAAATCCCTTTTGCCCTAGCAAATGGTCCCTATGCTGGGGGGATTATAAATTTGCCAGCAGTTATTATTTGTATATTGGTGGTGGGGCTGCTGATTATTGGGACGCGGGAAAGTGCCACATTCAATGCATTGCTCGTGGCAGTCAAGATTACTGCACTGACTGCCTTTGCTGCACTGGCGCTGCCGGTTAGCAATCTGGATCATTTTCAGCCTTTCCTGCCACTAGGTACTTCAGGAGTAGTTGCGGCTGCCGCCTCAATCTTCTTTGCTTATGTTGGCTTTGATGCGGTTTCCACTGCTGCTGAAGAAACAAAAGATCCACAGCGTAACCTGCCGATTGCACTGGTTGGCTCATTATTGATTTGTACAATATTTTATTTATTAATATCAGTGGGAGTCGTGGGTGCTACGGGTGCACAACCATTGATGAATGCTGCGGGAGAGGGGTTGATGCCTGGCTCTAAAGAAATGGCTGAGCAGTGTCAATTGCTTGCAGCAGAAGGATATCAACCTGTGGTGTGTTCACAAGAGGCGCTTGCCCATGTGTTGCGCGAAATTGGTTGGGTAAAAGTGGGCAATATGATTGGCCTGGCTGCTTTTCTGGCTTTGCCTTCAGTAGTGCTGATGATGCTGTTTGGACAAACGCGTATTTTCTTTGTGATGTCACGTGATGGCCTGCTACCAGAAGGATTAAGCAAAATCCATCCGCGTTTTAAAACGCCCTATGTAGTTACCTTGGTAACTGGGGTGGTTGTGACTTTAGCGGCTGCTTTTTTACCAGTGGGGAAACTGGCTAATATTTCCAATTCTGGGACACTATTTGCCTTTTTAGTGGTGGCGTTATCCGTTATGATTTTACGCGTCAAGGATAAAAATCGTCACAGGCCTTTTAAGGCACCCATAATCTGGCTGGTAGGGCCTCTTGCCATTGGTGGTTGTATCACGCTATTTATGTTCTTGCCACTGGATGCCCAGCTGGTATTCCCGATCTGGACCTGCATCGGTCTGGTTTTTTATTATCTATACGGGTATCGTAAAAGTCATGTGTTATCAGGGGTGGATTTGCCGCAGCAGAAACAATCTGATTAATACTGTAACTGTAACGCAAGAGATAGTTTAGTGATATTAGTGTTATTTTATTTGTTGATTTAAGTTCATGACGACGACTGCGACTGCTTTTTTCACCCATCCGATTTATCTGAAACATGATATGAAATATGGCCATCCTGAATGTCCGGAAAGATTGCAGGCTATTCAGGAGCAGTTGGTGGTTACCGATACATTTGCTTATTTGCAAGTGCATGAAACCTCGACTCTTGCAACTGATGAGCAAATCATGCGCGTGCATGCTGAAGAGTATGTCAATGAAATCAAGTCAGCAGCACCTCAACAGGGATTGGTTCGCCTGGATAATGACACCACGATGAACCCTTTTACGCTAGAAGCAGCTTATTACGCGGCAGGGGCAGTTATCCAAGCAACCGATCTAGTCATTAGCCAACAAGCCACAAACGCGTTTTGTGCGGTGCGTCCTCCCGGACATCACGCAACGCGTAATCAAGCTATGGGTTTCTGTTTTTTTAACAATGTTGCCATTGGTGCGGCCCATGCTTTGGCGCAACATAGGTTAGAACGTGTAGCCATACTGGATTTCGATGTGCATCATGGCAATGGCACCGAAGATATTTTTCAGAATGAAACGCGTGTTTTGTTCTGCTCTACTTTTCAGCATCCGTTTTACCCTTACAGTGGTGCCGATAGCAGCAATGATCATATTGTAAACGTACCGCTTGCTGCGCATACAGATGGTGCTACCTTCCGTGCCGCGGTTACACAATATTGGCTACCAGCGCTAGAAGCCTTCCAGCCAGAAATGATTTTTATCTCTGCTGGGTTTGATGCTCATCGAGAAGATATTCTGGCCAAGCTTAATTTGGTTGAAGCAGATTATGTGTGGATCACTAATCAGATCATGACTATCGCTGAAAAATATGCACAAAATAGAATTGTTTCTGTGTTAGAAGGTGGTTATGCATTGGGGGCACTAGGAAGAAGTGTCACTGCACATATCAGAACATTATGTGGCTTGCCAGTTACTGCGCAATAGTATTATCGATTGATAAGCATTGCAGTTAATCACTCTGCATGCGGTTCTATTTCTTGTGGATCATAGCGATAACCTGCTCCATAGACTGAATGGATTATTTCTCTCTCTGGAAGCAATGCTGCGAGTTTTTTTCTTAATTTTCTGATATGGCTATCTATAGTTCTATCAGAAACAATGCGCTGATCCGGATAAATTCTGTCCATGAGTTGTTCCCGTGAAAAAATGCGCCCGGGTTGCTGGTGCAATACATGCAACAGCTGAAATTCAACCGCAGTTAATTCAATTTCACGGGTGTTATATTGCACGCTAAAACGTTGTGGATTTAGCTTGAGTATCGGTGTTGATTCAGTTGTATGCGGTTCTGTCACGAGCTGCTGCCTGCGCAATATCGCCTTGACACGCGCTACCATCTCGCGTGGGCTAAAAGGCTTACAGATATAATCATCTGCTCCCATCTCTAATCCAAGCAACCGATCGATTTCTTCAATCCGGGCGGTCACTATAATGATAGGGATCTGACTGAAACTACGAATATCGCGGCAGATCTCCAATCCATCCTTGCCAGGAATCATTAAATCCAGTAACACCAAGTCGGCCGTGTTTTCCTTCAGCCAAGGAATAACGGCCAATCCTTCATGCAAGCAGTGCGTTTGAAAACCGGCATGCTGTAAATAATCTGCTTCCAGCTTGGCCAGTTTGAGTTCATCCTCAACAATCAGAATACGATTTGCTGGTTGATTCATACTGCAATGGGCAATTGAATGCGTATTAGCAAACCGCCTAGTGCTGAGGGGGCGGCAGTTAAAGTGCCTGCATGCGCACTCACGATATTGCTGCAAATGGCTAGCCCTAATCCAGCGCCACCCAGATGACGATTACGTGAAGGATCGATTCGGTAGAAACGATCAAACAGATGAGCGGCATCTTGTTCAGTGATACCAGGGCTACTATCTGCCAATTCAATCATCAATTGATTCTTCAGTCGTTGCACCGTAATTTCCAATCTTCCTTCTGGATCAGTGTGCCGCAAACTATTGGCTAGCAAATTACGAAACAACTGTGATAATCGATGCGCATCTGCATTAATCAAGATCGGCTTGAATAATTGATTGATCCATTTAACCACGATTTGCTTCTGCTCAAAATCAGCGGTAAAAGCAGCTAAATCATCCTGCAGTAGTGGAATAGGGTTAAGTAGTTCTTTACGATAGCTCAGCGCCCCTTGATCAGATAGCGCCAGCTGATAAAGATCTTCAGTTAAGCGATTCAGGCGCATGACGTCGCTGGATAGTGATTCAATAGTATCGCGATTCAGTGGATGAACGCCGTCAAGCACTGCTTCCAGTTCACCGCGTAAAATTGCCAATGGCGTGCGCAATTCGTGCGAAATATCCGCAACCCAACGGCGACGACTCTGTTCTGCTTGCTCAAGGGCTGCAGCCATATTATTAAAATTCAAAGCTAATTGACCAATTTCATCATTGGCAGTAACCGACAACCTGGCTTTGTAATCACCAGTTGCTAATTGTTTGGCCGCCGCGGCAATTTGTTTCAGCGGCCGACCAAAATGATAAGCAAGAAACCAGGCCAGCAATGCTGATAATACAATCATGCCAATGGCAATCCAGAGAAACAGCTTGGTTTGCTGCTCCATGAAATAGATATCACTGGCTTGACTCACCGGATTGCCCGGTAACAACCCAAGGAACCCCACCACCTGAAATTCATAATAGATCGGATGTAAATCAAGTTGGGCACGCAATTTTTCCTGACCGAATATAATGGACTTATCCTTATCTAGTAACATGACGCGTAATCCAAAAGGGATCCATTTGCCTGTAGATGTTTCTGGTAGGGTTGGTGGCCACCAGTTTGCTGGCTCCTGTTGCGCTAATTGCATAATGCGGCGAGGCGGGCGATGTCGAAGGGGATCTACCTGCCACAACAATGTAATCCAATCTTGCTTGTTTTTTGCAAGCGTGTTCCAGCCACGATGATCAGCATAATAGGCTTCCAACACATCGATAATTTTGTCTATCCGCTCCTGCTGCCTTTTTTCAATAAACTCGGTAAATCCTTGTTCCAGCGACCAACGAGTGAAGAAATGCATGCTCGTCACAATTAATAATATGGTCAACAAAAAAGCCAGAAATAATTTAACCCGAATAGACATAAAGATGCGTTTGGTTTATTCGATTATGCTTTTGTGGCTGCAAACTCCAGCACCTGTTTATCACGCCCGATTCCTGCTACAGCAATAGTGGCGCCATTTTTTTGATAGCGTACCAAGCAATCACGCTCTGCAATATTGCCATCAATTTCAATTTGATCCCATGATTGCGCATGACCCGCATAATTGATGGTCAGATCATAGTGAACGCTCCAGAAAAAAGGAACATCCTGGAATTGCTTGCGTGCGCCCAGCAGGTTTTCAGCTACAGTTTGTCCGTGCCGTTCTGCTACTACCCAGTGTTCGATGCGCAATGTTTGATCACTATTTTTGTCATGCCAACAGGCCACATCACCTGCTGCATAAATTTCAGGGATGCTGGTTTGCAAATATTCATTCACCACAATACCGTTATCTATAGCCAGCCCAGCTGCTTCAGCCAGCGCAGTGCGCGGCCTAACACCTACTCCAAGTATGACCAGATCCGCACTAATTTGGTTACCATCACTTAAGACAACTGTGTCAGTGTTAATTTGAGTGAGTGAAGTTTCCAGATGAAATATCACACCTTGCTCTTCGTGCTGTTGGCGAATAAAGTTACCTAATTCATCTCCCAGTACATGTTGTAATGGACATTGATCTAACGACACAATGTGCACAGCCAATCCACGTGTACGCAAAGCGGCAGCTACTTCTAAACCGATAAAGCCTGAGCCTAATATAACCGCTGTTTTTGCATTTTTCGCGTGTTCAATGATACGACGGCTATCCGCAAAAGAGCGCAGGGTGAATACATGTGCGTTATCTTGGCCGGGAATAGGCAAGCGAATTGGTTCAGCGCCAGTTGCTAGTACCAGGCGATCATAGGCAATATTGCGTCCATCCTGAATGGTAAGTCGGCGCTTGACAGTATCGATCCGCTGAACAGCGGTATCAAGTTGCAAATCAATATGATTGTCCTGATAAAAATCTTCTGTGCGTAGAGGCATCCATTCTTCGGGCGCTGTTCCAGCCAGATAATCCTTGGATAAATTAGGCCGATCACAAGGTGCATCGGTATCATCACTTAATAGAGTTAATTTCCCAGCATAGCCGCGCCGACGTAACATTTCAGCACAGGCAAATCCGGCTGCACCTCCTCCCACAATTACCACATTTTCAGGTTGTGCAGTTGTTTCCAGCTGTTTGGCAGTGGGAGTTGGTGTGACTTTGTTTCTTACAAAAATACGTTCTCCTTCCCGCTCCACTTGCCAGCAGGGTAGGGGATCAAAGGCTGGTGCACCCAGTGCTTCTCCATTACGCAGTGAAAAACAAGCATGATGCCAAGGACAATGAATGGTTTCCCCCACAACCAGCCCCTCTGCAAGTGGACCGCCATAATGTGTGCAATGCGCCCCTACCGCAGTAATTTCATCCCCTGTTCGAACGAGTACAACTTCTTCGTCACCGACATGACCATGTAATAGTTGCTGATCACCAAAATCGGCTAGCGAAACTCCTGCAGTTAGATCAGAACCGGTATTTTCTACTGTATCGGATGTCATGATAGATCTCCTTAAAAAATTTGAGTATAAATTATTGAGCAAGCCTGCGTTATTTTTGAGGTGGGTATTCCAGTAAAGCATCAGTTGCTAGCGACACTTTCTCTCTTCTGCGACCAAACCAGTATAATTAATACTTTTTAATTTCTAAAGAGGAAGTCTGATGCATACTGGTACGACTCTGACCCAGTTTATTATTGAAGATCAGCGCAAAATTGCAGGCGCGAGTGGTGACTTTACAGCACTGCTGAACGATATTGTGACAGCGATCAAAACCATTTCCAACGAGGTGAACAGGGGTGCGTTAATTGGTGTCATGGGGGCGCTCGATACGCAAAACGTTCAGGGTGAGACACAGAAGAAGCTGGATGTGATTACTAATGAAATCATGATCAGCAATAACGAATGGGCTGGGCATTTGGCAGGTATGGCATCAGAAGAAATGGATGATGTGTACTCGATCCCCAAGCAATATCCATTGGGCAAGTATTTATTGGTATTTGATCCGTTGGATGGATCCAGCAATGTAGATATCAACATTTCTGTGGGTACGATTTTCTCGATTCTGCGTGCTCCTACTGCTGGTCAGGCAGCCAGTATGTCGGATTTTTTACAACCGGGTACTAAGCAAGTGTGTGCTGGCTATGCCTTGTATGGTTCTTCTACCATGCTGGTATTGACGACAGGAAATGGGGTCAATGGTTTCACGCTGGATCGTAATATTGGCGAATTTGTGCTAACCCATCCGGGCATGAAGATTCCTGAAGATACCAGAGAGTTTGCAATTAATGCATCTAACCAGCGTTTTTGGGAAGCACCAATACAACGCTATGTATCGGAATGCCTGGCGGGTACTACTGGACCACGTGGTCGGGATTTCAATATGCGCTGGGTTGCATCTATGGTGGCTGAGGTGCATCGAATACTGACTCGTGGTGGCATTTTCATGTATCCGCGTGATACCAGGGACCCTAGTAAACCCGGTCGTTTGCGCTTGATGTATGAAGCCAGCCCAATGAGTTTTATTGTTGAGCAAGCTGGTGGCTTATCCATAACGGGCCACGAGCGCATCCTAGGTGTTGTACCAGAAAGTTTGCACCAGCGTGTACCTGTCATTCTGGGTTCAAAAAATGAAGTAGAAATAGTGCAGAAATATCACGCTGCTAATTGATTTATTAAAGCATCTTTGAAAACCTCGGCAGGGCAGGGGTAGATATATATTCAAGGCAAAAGTCAGCGAAAAAACAGAGTTTATGCAAAATAAATGTGCGTTTTTAGCTGACTTTTAATGTGGAATGTATGTGTCATGACGTATTGTCGCTGTTGTGCAGATACTTCCATGTAATACTAGTTCGATACTGATAGCGAGCTATACAGCGCATTATCCCAAGAGAATTATCTTAGAGCCTGTTTACGATCTTCTGAGTAATAGTGCCAAGAAAGCCAAATGAATGAGCTGCAAGCTGGTATCAAGTTTACGTTCGCAGTTTTTCCATAATCTTCGGCACTTTTCCAGCCAGGCGAAACTACGTTCCACTATCCAGCGCCTGGGCATAACCTTGAAGGTATGCAGTTTGCTGCGTTTGGCGATCTGCACGGTGACAGGTTTGCCCAGAATTTCTTGCACACTTTCGGCAAATGGTGCTCCAGTATAGCCACCGTCACACAGCAAACCTTGTACTTGCCCCAAACTCGATCTGCAACGCTTCAAGGCCTGCAATGCACCGTTACGGTCAGTCACTTCCGCTGTCGTCACTGCAATGGCGTGCGGCAACCCCAAGGTATCAACAGCGATATGGCGCTTGATGCCCGACACCTTCTTGCCGGCGTCATAGCCTTTCTGGTCAGCCGTGTCTGTATTCTTCACGCTTTGCGCGTCCACAATCAAGAACGTGCTGCAAGCGTTGCGCCCCAGTTTCTCTCGGGCCGCGCCAACCTGATTTTTTTAATGCCTGCTCCAGCACGCTCACGCCGTGCTGGTCAGGCTCATTCCATTTGCGCCAATAGGCATATACACTCTGCCATTTGGGAAACTCTCCGGGCAAAAATCTCCACTGGCAACCAGTACGCAGCAGATACAGCACAGCACAAAATACTTCATACAAATCTATTGTCGTGGGTTTGGTGCTGCGCCTCACGCTACGCAATAGCGGCTCTATCTCGGCAAACTTCTCTTTGCTAATATCACCGGCATATTTTGTTCTCTTCATCCACGTATCGTAAGGAATAATGATGAGATCGTAAACGGGCTCTTACTCATCCTCGATTATGTGGCCGGTTGTAATCAATTACTGGCCCTTTCGGGATGATTTGAGTCGGGTTAATCGTGGTATGGCTGTAGTAATAATGAGTTTTAATGTGATTGAAATTGACGGTGTCGGCAATGCCAGGTATTTGATATAACGCTCGTAAGTAGTTAGATAAATTAGGATAGTCTTCTATACGCTGTTTGTTTAGTTTGAAATGGCTGTAATAGACGCTATCAAAGCGAATGAGCGTTGTAAACAAGCGCCAATCTGCTTCTGTTAATTGTTCTCCCGCAAGGTAAAGCTGTGTGCTGAGCATCGCTTCTATTGCATCCAGTCGAGTAAAAACCTGGTCATAAGCTTGTTCATAAGCTGTCTGTGTAGTAGCGAAACCTGCTCGATACACTCCATTATTAAAATCCCGATAGACGGCCTCGTTGATACTGTCTATTTTGCTACGCAGAGCTTCAGGATAAAAATCCAATTCATTGCCGGTTAGCGTGTTAAATGCACTATTAAACATACGGATAATTTCAGAGGATTCGTTGTTAACAATGGTATTGCGTTGCTTATCCCATAATACGGGTACCGTTACCCGACCAGTATAGTCTGATTTAACTCGCGTATAGAGCTGGTATAAATATTGAATATCAAGAATAGGATTATTTTGAGAAACATCACTGAATGTCCATCCATGTTCCAACATTTTGGGATCAACAATTGTGACGCCAATATGTTTTTCTAGGTCTTTCAGGTGGCGGAAAATCAGTGTGCGATGTGCCCATGGGCAAGCTAGTGATACGAATAGATGATAGCGCCCTGTTTCGGGGGCAAAGCCACCTTCGCCAGATGGCCCTGGTTCTCCTGTTTTTGTGATCCAGCTACGATACTGAGCATTTTCTCGTATGAATTCGCCATCTTTAGAGCTGTACCATTGATCGTGCCATGTGCCATCAATTAAAAGTCCCATTGATTATTTCTCCAACTATTAATAGGTAAATGCATTTGTAAACAATCGTGCTGAGCCTGCTAGATTGCTAATAATTGCGATTTTTGTTGCTATCTTTTGATCTAAGTAAAGAGTCATAACGATGATATAACTGGTTTATCCGGGTATTCTCCAGCCAATACTTAATCTGTACTTGTTATAGCATGGTTATCGTAATAGAGAACAAGCAAATGTTTATTTAGCAATAAGTGGTTTGATATTGTCTGAATATAATTGAACAATTTTGTGAAGATTATGTTCTAAGTGTTTTTCCGTTTCCCTTAACCCCTGATGGCCAAATTGTTGGCCTTCTTTTAAGCCTGTACAGAGAATGTCTGTACAGGCCTTTTTTATGATGTATCTAGGAATAGTTTATTCAGCAATCGACGATATATTTGCTTTTAGTTAGTACCGAAGGAAGTTATGACACAACCTGAATCTTTTGCCACATATTACGTGTCATACGCAGTGTGTAAAATAACTCTTTTTTATCCCAGGGAGTAAAGCGTGGTAGCTGAAATAGATCACTATGTTGTTGAGCTGCTCCCCAAGCGGTTGAAAGGGCAGCTTTGAATCCAGCTTCTTTGACCATTTTTACGTGAGATAATAGATAATCTTTACCTGGTTTGCCATTTGGGTAAGCAAATAAATGTAGTGGGGCGCCGATAATTGCTTCAAGTCTCGTTTTTCCTTCTGTTATTTCTGTGCGAGCAGTATTGTCGTCAATCCTTGCAAGTATGGGATGAGTAACAGTATGGCCGCCAATTTCCATACCTGCATCGTGCAATTGTTTAACCTGCGCAGAAGTCATCATGAGATTATCAGGCAATTTAGCTGAGATCATTGCGCTTAATTTCTCCACTTGAGCAGCTCGAGTATCGTACGGCAAATATTTTAAGTGATCTATCAAGGAGAATAGTGTTTTCTGCCTTTGCTCAAGTGTAGTAATCGTACGATTACCCAAATTGATTGGGCGAAGATCTAGTGTATTGCCAGTAGCAAGGCGTATTGATTCGATAACAGTGTCATTCCACATTCTGCCACCGTTTAAAAATCCAACAGCAATAAAAAAAGTGGCCGGCACACCATGTTTTTGCAGGAGGGGTAATGCTATTTCCGCATTGTCAGCATAACCGTCATCAAATGTGATACAGGCAGCTCGACTGGGTAAGGTACCATTTTTAAGTCGATCAACTGCTTCACCTAAGGGTAAAATATTAAAATTTCGAATCAGATAATTTAGACTTTTTTCAAAACTTTTTACGCCATCGCTGCCAAGTAAGGGGTCAGGTTCTGGTAACACACGGTGATGAATCACGATTGATAATTTTGCATTTTTTCCGGCGGGTGAAAATAAAGCAGGTAATATTTTCATGTGATGGAGTTGATGTGAGTTATTCCAAAATAGGCAAGCATACAGTCAACCTTGTGTTGACAGTATGAAAGCAGCATGCGTTTTCAAGGTTATTTAAACACTTGCTATCTCGGGTGTCATGACCGCCCGTAGCGTAATATTTTCCTGATCATTTTTTTGTTTATGGCTGAACCACCAGATAGAGCCTTTGCGTACACTCACACCACCATCATTTCCGGTTAATAATAGGGAGGCAATTTTTCCTAGTGTTGGTTGGTGACCTACTATTAATACTGTCTCTTCTGCTTCTGGCCAGGCGATTGAATTGAGTACCTTATAGGGAGTGGTTCCTGTTCCAACTTGCTCACTGATTTCGAAGTGAGTAGTCAATGCTAATGCTGTTTGTTGAGTGCGTTTGGCTGGACTAACAATAATACGTACATCTTGCGGCAATCTTGGCTTAAGCCACTGTGCTACTTTTTGAGCTTGTTTCTGGCCTTTTGCTGTGAGTGCTCGTGCTGCATCCGGTAGAAGATCTTCTGCTTCAGCGTGTCGCCACAAAATTAGATCCAAGACTATGCTCCTTCTTTTAAGTAAGTTTACTTCGTGTTGTTATTTCTGCACTAAGAGTAGTAGAGTTAAAGCACCCATTTATCTTTTGATTATTAGATAAATAGCTCAAACAATTTACCCGTAAGAGCAGTAAAGCCCATGGCTAATGCTCCCCAGAAAACCACCCGGATTGCTCCGACAAAAATATTGGCTCCACCAAGATACGCAGATAGCACACCTAGCGTAGTTAGCGATAGTAGCGATGTTATAGTGACAGCAGCAATAAGCTGTGATACAGGAGCCACTATAACTGCTAACAGCGGCATAAGTGCCCCCAAGGTAAACGTAGCTGCTGAAGTAAAAGCTGCTTGTATTGGCTTGGCTTGAATACGTTCATGTAATCCCAGTTCATCTCGGAGATGGGCGTCTAAGGCATCGTGATCCATTAATTGTTTGGCAACTTTTCGCGCTAACTCTGGTTCTACTCCTCTTTCTATATAGATATCAGTTAACTCCTGAATTTCATAATTGATATCCCGAATAAGGTGATATTGTTCGAGGGCTATATCTGCTTTTTCTGTATCTGCCTGAGAGCTGACAGATACATATTCTCCTGCTGCCATAGACATGGCGCCTGCAACAAGTCCAGCCACACCAGCCAGTAAAATATCATCCATACTTGCCTGAGCTGAAGCAACGCCAGTTATCAGGCTAGCGATAGAAACAATGCCGTCATTTGCACCAAGCACTGCTGCTCTAAGCCAGCCGATGCGATGTGAGTAATGATTGTTATCATGAATCATGGTTTTAGGTGTTGTTTGAAAAGTGAGTTATGCTGCTTTTAGTATTGTTTTTAACCATTTAGAAATATCAGATAATTCTTCGTTACACAAAGTATGCGCCATTGGATATTCGTGCCAAGTAACCGAATAGTTGCATTGATACAACAGTTGCCTGGAAGTAAATGCCAAATCAATTGGAACGACATTGTCATCATTGCCATGCGCCATGAATATGGGGGTGGTTTGATTAGCTGCTTGTACTTCTTGTTCGACCTTATGCGGTAAAGCAATGTAACCGGATAATGCCATAATACCTGCCAATTTTTTTGTATGACGTAATCCAACATGTAATGCCATCACAGCCCCCTGTGAAAAACCTGCTAAAACAATACGTTCGTCAGGAATGCCTCGCTGGTTTTCGCGTTTAATCAATGCTAGGATAGCTTGTTGAGATTTATATAACCCTTGCTCATCTTCCTGTTTAAGAAAATCGGTGTATCGAATGTCATACCATGCGCGCATCACATAGCCATTATTGATAGTTACGGGTTGCTGTGGTGCATGCGGAAATAAAAAGCGAATCGGAATTTCAGGTAAATCTAAAGCCTGAATAATAGGTACAAAATCGTTACCATCAGCACCTAACCCATGCATCCATAAGATAGTATAAAGAGGATGTTCTCCGGTGGTAATATCGATTGCAGGAAGATAAAAAAAGTCATTTGACATAGAATGGTTTGCTAAAAACGAATGTAATTAGCTAGTAATAAGAGAAATAGTGTAAATACTATCATTGATGAGGAATTGTATGAAACGTAGGGATTTTTTCAAATTACTAGGTGCTGGTGCAACAGTGGCAGTACTATCACCTTCTGTTGCTCAGGCAGCCACGTTACCGTTAAGTCAAGCTAAATGGCGTGGTTACCGACTCACTTACCAGATTACTTTGCCTGCAGCGGGTAAAGTTGCCAAGTTATGGTTGCCATTACCTGATTCAACTGATACAGCTTATCAATTTACGCAAGGTAACAATTGGAGTGGCGAAGCCACTGCTTCCGCTTTTTATATGTTGCCAGGCACAACCTCTCCCGTATTTTTTGCGATTTGGAAAAGGGGAGAAGAGCGCACGGTCAAAGTGAGCAGTATCATCAAAACAGCCTATCGCACTACTGATCTGAGTTTTTATCAATCTCCTTCGAAAATTCTAATTCCACAAAATGTTCAGCACTATTTACGATCTACCAACCGAATTCCGTTGGATAATACGGTAAAGAAATTGGCACATGCCATAACCACTCAAGCTAATGCTCATACCCCTTTGCAGCAAGTTCGTGCTATTTATGATTGGGTTATTGATAACTTTAATTATGATAATAATGTGCGTGGACAAGGCAAGGGGGATATCCAACATATGTTATCCAAGGAAGATCTGAGTGGAAAATGTGTCGATATCCATTCTCTTTTCGTTGGGTTAGTAAGAGCTTCTGGTGTTCCGGCAAGAGTTCAGTATGGTATTCGTGTTGGCGAATCTTCTCTCAATAAAAACCTTGGTAAATCTGGAGATATTAGTTCTTCCCAACATTGTCAGGCAGAATTTTATCTGGCTGGATTTGGATGGGTGCCGGTTGATCCTTCTGATGTCGTGAAAGTTGCTGCGTTGGATTCACTTCCCAAAAATCATGCTGTCATTAGTCAGTTAAGGGAGCAATTGTTTGGGGCATGGGAGATGAATTGGGTGGCGTTTAATAACGGAGAAAGTGTTGATTTAGGCAAAGAGTGTGTCGCAGGTAAATTGCCCTTTTTTCTTTACCCACATGCTGAAATTGATGGCAAGCAGCAGGATAGTCTCGAGCCTGAATCTTTTTCCTACAAGATTACTGCTGCCACATTAGTAGGAACTGGTGCCAAGATTTAATCCGGTTTTCTTCAGTTAATCATTCAAACTGAATGATTAACTGAAAGATTCAAATGAGCTCTAGTCGTTTGAAAATCGTCCTTCTGTTACTTCACGAATAATACCTGCACGAATTGTAAAATCTCCGAAATGTTCATTAGGTAAACGCTCAGCTGCATAGCGACTAAACGCTTCGTCAAGCGCTTCAAGAATGGCTTCCTCGCCAATATTTTCACGATAGAGACGATTCAAGCGTTGCCCGTGAAAACCGCCCCCTAGATAAAGATTATATTTGCCTGGTGCGCGCCCGGTAAGTGCAACTTCTGCGATAAAAGGACGGCTGCACCCGTTTGGACAACCTGTCATCCTGAGTGTGATAGGTTCATCTTGCAAATTATAGCGTGTAAGGATTTCTTCAATTTTCGTAATTAAAGAAGGTAGATAGCGTTCGCTATCTGCCATGGCCAATCCACAAGTGGGCAAACCAACGCATGCCATGGAATTGAGACGTAGCGTACTATGCTCATTAAAAGCAATTAAGCCGGTTTCTTCCAATAGTGCTGTGATCTTGGGTTTTTCCGCAGAGGTCACATTGGAAATCATGAGATTCTGGTTGGGCGTCAAACGGAAATGACTTTTGTGGATACGCGCTATTTGTGCAATTTTATCGAGCTCATCACGGTTGAGTCGGCCATTTTCAATGAATAAAGTGAAGTGGTGCAATCCATCATCGGATTCAACCCATCCATAAGTATCTGCATTAGAAGTAAAATCATAAGAACGCGCTGGTTCAAGCGAGCCAGCACGTTCTTCAATTGCTAGCTTGATCCAATCCAGTCCTTTATCATCGACCGTATATTTGAAACGGGCACGCGCTCGATCAGCACGGTTGCCGTAATCACGTTGAACCTCCATTACTGCTTCTGTAACAGCGATCAGTCGATCAGGTGTGATAAAACCAATAACCGAAGCGGTACGTGGGTAAGTCTGCGGCGCCTTGTCAGTACGCCCCATACCTCCGCCAACCGCCACATTAAATCCGGCTATTTTGCCATCTTCACCTATGATTGCGATATACCCCAGATCTTGAGCATAAATATCAATGTCGTTATTAGGAGGAGCCACGAAACCAATCTTGAATTTACGCGGCATATAGGTTTTTCCGTAGAAAGGCTCTTCTGGTTCGGAAGAAGCGATTCTTTCTTCGCCATACCAGATTTCATGATAAGCACGCGTTTTAGGAATGACATGGTCACTGACTGTTTTTGCCAATGCTGATAATTCAGCTTGGATTGCTGGAAACTGAGGATTAACTGTTGCCATGACACCACGAGAATCATCTCCACATGCGGCAACGGTATCGAGCAACACTTCATGCAAGCCGCGAATGACTGGCACAATATCGTGCTTGAGAATCCAGTGAAATTGGAAAGTTTGTCGAGTTGTCATGCGCAACGTTTCATTGCCATGTTTACAGGCTAGATCAGTAATTTTTAGCCAGCGCTCGGTAGTACAAATACCACCAGGCAAACGTACGCGAATCATAAATTGATAGGCTGGCTCTAGTTTTTGACGGCGACGTTCATCGCGCACATCACGGTCATCTTGTTGATAAATACCATGAAATTTCATTAATTTGATATCTGTACCTGGTACAGCGGAGGTGATACGATCAAGCAATCCTAGTGCAATCGTGCCTCTTAGTTGCTCACTCTTGTATTTGAGAGTTTCATCTGGGCTTAATCGCTCTAGCGGTTGCGATATATCACAACTACGGTCAGTTGGGGGAAGCTGGATATCTGTCATTTTATTCTCAATCAATAAACATCACGTTGGTAGCGCCCATCTCGCTGCAGATTGCGTAGATATTCTTCCGCTTCTTCGCGCTGGACGCTTGCTTGTTCTTCAATCACAGTGACGAGCGTATCATGGACATCGGGCGCCATCCGTGCTGCATCACCACATAAATAAATGTAGGCACCCTCTTCTAACCAAGCATAAAAATCATGAGCATGTTCACGGATGCGGTGCTGCACGTAAATTTTTTCTGTGCCATCACGTGAAAAAGCTACTTCCATTTTGGTTAGGATGCCCTCTTTTAGCCAATTTTGCCATTCGGTCTGGTAAAGAAAATCGGTACGGAAATTACGTTCACCAAAAAATAACCATGAACGTCCCCCTCCATTTACTTCTCGTTCTTGCATAAAGGCGCGATAAGGCGCTACACCAGTACCTGCACCGATCATAATGATAGGATCATCACCAGTAGGTAGGCGAAAATGGGGGTTGCTTTGAATGTAGATTGGCAAAACGGAATCAGCAACTGCCCGATCAGCAAGATGGCCAGAAGCGACTCCTGAACGATCTTCTCCATGCAGTTGATAGCGTACTGGAGCAACCGTAATGTGCGCTTCTTCCGGACAAATTTCTAGACTGGAAGCGATAGAGTAAAGGCGTGGTTGCAAAGGACGTAAACCATCAATGAAACGCTGTGGATCCAAACCTTTAAGTGGATAAGCGCGAATAATATCAACGATATGATTTTCGTAAAGATAAGTGGCTCGTTGAGCGCTATCCATAGCTGTAAAAACGTCTGTTGTACCAGTTAATTCACCCCAGTGATCGAGGAAACGCAGAGTGGCCGTGGTAATTTCGAGTGATCCAATGAGTGCTTCAGATAACGTAACAGACTGATTTTTTATCGTTACAGGATCACTAGGATTCATATCGAGCGCATCCAGCAATGCTTCAACCATGGCTGGATCGTTGTGGGCAACAATTCCAAGCGCATCTCCTGGCACGTAGGTTAATCCGGAATCAGCCAGTGAAATTTCAATATGCCGTGTATCGCGTGTAGAGCCGCGTCCGGAAAGGGCAATGCTGTCAATGATGGTTGCTGGAAAGGGATTACGTTTACTATAAGCTGGATCTGCTGCTGGTTGAGCGGCGCCTGCTGTAGCTGCAGAAGATGAGGTCGGGATTGAAACGGGCGCAGCTGCTGCACGTTCTGCAACCAGTATTTTGAGGATATCTGAGCTCCATGATGCAGCGGGTTCTTCATAATCCACATCACAATCTACCCGTGGAATAAGTCGTTTGGCGCCTAGTGCTTCAAAACGCTCGTCAAGGCGCTTGCCTGCGCCGCAAAAGTGTTCGTAGCTCATATCACCTAGCGCAAGAATGGCATAACGCAGTTCAGGCAATGCTGGTGCCTTACGACTTTCGACAAATTCAAATAAATCCATGCCGGTTTGAGGAGGATCGCCTTCGCCATGGGTCGCGGTAACAATTAATAAATCTTGTTCATCTTTTAATTTGCGAATTTTATAATCTGCTGCACCTATCAGGATGGGATTCAACCCTTGCTTAGTAGCCGAGTCTGCTAACCGAGTTGCTAATTCGGTGCTATTGCCTGTTTCACTAATATGAAGAATCGTCAGGGAACGAGAGGCTGCAGATTCTATTTGTGCTGTTGCAGATGGAGCGATTGCATCTGTAGATGGAATCGCTGCTTGATTGCCTCGTAGTAACACCGATCCGATACCAGCAAAATAGCCGCTAATCCAATGAGCTTGATCGGATGTGAGTGAAGCGCTTAATGTTTCAATAAGTTGCCACTGCTCCGTAGTCAGAGAGGCGCCTGGAAGTTGCGATACTGTCATTTTTTTATAGTTTGGAAGTGTTCAATTGCGTAGAAAGGTGAAAAAAGACGTCTGGCTGACAATTAAAATGTCCTTAATAAATAGTTGGTTGCAATAAACAGATGCTGAGAGATTGTATCTGTATTTATTCTTACTCTAATTACTGCACCCTTGAATAAAGTGTGCAAGGATAACAATTATTTTTATAATTCAAAAGAATATTAAATTAATTGTAAATTCAATATTTGCATATAAGGTGTTGTCAGAAAATAGTGCTATTGCGCTTGAAAAAGGAGGTTGTACCACAGAATATGTTAGAACATAAAATTTGGATGCTAGAAAGCGTGCTGTCGAATTGAAATTGTTATGCTATTTATGGCTGACTACCGAGGATAATAGTCGTTCCGGATTTTCAAGTAATCCTTTGACTGTATCCATATCAAGATGAGCGGCGAACATTTCGATAAAGTCGTAAATATAGTGGCGGATATAGCTGTCACGCCGGATGCCGATACGTGTTGTGCTGGGTTCAAACAGATGCGCAGCATCAATGACTCTTAACCCGGTATCGCGCTCTGTATCAAAAGCCATTTTTGCTAAAATACCTACTCCCAAACCAATTTCGACGTAAGTTTTAATTACATCGGCATCAAGCGCTGTTAATACCACGTTGGGTTTTAATCCTTTTGCAGCAAATGCTTGATTAATCTTGGAGCGACCTGTAAAAGCAAAGTCATAAGTAACAATTGCGTATTGTGCCAAGGCTTCCAGTGTCAATTCTTCAATTTCAAGTAGTGGGTGTTGTGGAGGAACAATAACACTGCGATTCCATTCGTAGCAGGGGAGCATGATAAGTTCGTCAAATAGTTCGATTGCTTCAGTTGCAATAGCAAGATCTGCTTCCCCAGATGATACCCAGGAGGATATTTCTGTCGGGCTACCTTGTCGTAACGATAATCTGATTCTGGGATAACGCTTGATAAAACGTTTGATTGTTGGCGGTAATACATAGCGCGCTTGAGTATGAGTGGTCGCAATAATGAGAGTGCCACTTTCTTTATCATTAAATTCTTGGCCGATTTTTTTTAGATTGTCTGCGTCCCGCAACATCTTTTGCGCAATTTCTAAAATTGCAGCCCCAGGTTGGGTAATATGAGTAATACGTTTGCCGTGGCGTGTAAAAATTTCAATACCCAGCTCTTGTTCTAACAACTGAATTTGTCGACTGACTCCCGGTTGCGAGGTATGCAGTGCGTTTGCGGCTTTAGTTAAATTAAGATTTTGCTTTACAATTTCGCACAAGTATTTGAGCTGCTGGAGTTTCATTGTTATAACAAATATAAATATATAATTAATTTAATATTATTTTATATTATAAATATTGTTGTTATGCTTGCAAACCATAAGAAAGTGGATTCAGCGAGACAAACTATTTTTAACGAGTGTCCTCGCTTATTTGGCTATTACGTTTGACGTGATAACAAATAGCGTTGTGATGTTTCGGATGAGTAGAACTGATCAATATCGATAATCATCAGGTAAAATAACGTTTTCTGATATGAGTGAGCAAATACTGCAACAAAAAACTGAGCAGCTACATAATCTATTGAGCGAGATTCGGCGCGATTATTCGCCAGTTGCGCTAGCCAATAGCTTCGGTGCTGAGGATATGGTGCTAACTGATATGATTGCTCGTCACTATCCAGAAATTGGTATTTTTACGCTTGATACAGGGCGCCTTCCACAAGAAACCTATGATTTGATGCAGCAAGTGAAACAGCACTATGGTGTGACTATTCAAGCTTATTTTCCTGATGCAACAGCGGTGGAAGATTATGTGACCCAGCATGGGCCAAACGGATTTTATGAAAGCGTTGCTTTGCGCAAACGCTGCTGTTATATCCGTAAGGTTGAACCATTGAAGCGAGCCTTGATTGGGAAAAAAGCCTGGATTACCGGTATGCGGCGTGAACAGTCAACCACCCGGGAAACTTTGGAAGTATCAGTATTTGATGCAGCGCATGGCATACATAAATTTAATCCGTTATGCGATTGGACTGAAAAGGAAGTTTGGGACTACATTAAGCAACATGATGTACCTTATAACGCGCTGCACGATCGATTTTATCCTAGTATCGGTTGCGCCCCATGTACGCGAGCAATTACACCAGGAGAAGATATTCGATCTGGGCGTTGGTGGTGGGAAAATCCAGATTCCAAAGAATGTGGATTGCATACAAATGAGCAGAAATAAAGTTATCAGTTAATATTTACACATTAAACAAAAAATGAACCAACGGTCACGATTTACACATTTAGATGCTTTGGAAAGTGAGGCTATTCACATCATGCGGGAAGTGGCAGCAGAATGCGCCAATCCGGTATTGCTATTTTCTGGTGGGAAAGATTCCTGTGTACTGCTAAGACTGGCAGAAAAAGCTTTTCGTCCAAGTCATTTTCCTTTTCCGTTGATGCACATCGATACCGAGCATAATTTCCCAGAAGTGATCGAGTTTCGAGATTATCGAGCTAAGCAATTGGGCGAGCGTTTGATTGTGCGTAGTATGGATGATTCTATTCAACGTGGTAGAGTCGTCCTGCGTTCTAAGGATCAAAGTCGCAATCCTTTTCAGGCTGTTACTCTGCTGGATGCGATCGCAGAATTTGAGTTTGATGCCTGTATAGGTGGTGCACGTAGGGATGAAGAAAAGGCGCGCGCAAAAGAGCGTATTTTTTCGTTTCGAGATGAGTTTGGTCAATGGGATCCTAAAAACCAGCGCCCGGAGCTGTGGAGTCTTTACAATGCACGTACCCATCCTGGCGAAAATATCAGAGTTTTTCCGATCAGTAATTGGACTGAATTGGATATATGGCAATATATCGGTCGAGAAAAACTTGAAATCCCCTCCATTTATTATGCGCATAAAAGAGATGTAATCGTGCGGAATGGTAGTTTGCTACCTTTGTCACATTTGGTTCAATCTGAAGAAGGGGAGCAGGTTCAGAATATGATGGTGCGATTTCGTACTGTCGGCGATATGAGCTGTACTTGCCCGGTTGCTTCTCAATCTACTAGCGTGGAAGAAATCATCGCGGAAACTGCTGTAACGCGTATCACTGAACGCGGCGCTACTCGCATGGACGATCGTACTTCCGAAGCCTCAATGGAGTTACGTAAACGAGAAGGTTATTTCTAATATACCGTTACGCATGAGAGCGCTATCTAACTAACTTTAATTTCATCTTCAATTTCTTATCAATTATGGCTGTTGCGGAAAATATTGAGCCTGAGCATGCTGAATTATTGCGGTTTATCACTGCGGGCAGCGTGGACGATGGTAAAAGTACCTTAATAGGTCGTTTGTTGCACGATTCAAAATCTATTTTTGAAGATCAGTTAAGTGCAGTAACAAAATCTTCCAATAAACGTGGATTGGAAAAAATAGATCTGTCACTATTTACTGATGGATTGCAGGCCGAGCGGGAGCAGGGGATTACGATTGATGTCGCGTACCGGTATTTTAGCACTCCCAAGCGCAAGTTTATTATTGCCGATACTCCCGGCCACGAGCAGTACACGCGTAATATGGTGACAGGCGCTTCTACAGCGAATCTGGCAATTATTTTGATCGACGCGCGTAAAGGTGTACTGACACAATCCAAACGACATGCCTATTTAGCCAGTTTGCTTGGTATTCCACATTTGGTTGTTGCGATCAACAAAATGGATCTGGTTGATTATTCTCAGGAAATCTTTAAAAAGATTCGTGACGAATTCTCTTCGTTTTTGCAGAATATGGGGTTTCATTCCATAGAATTTACACCGATCTCAGCTTTGCTGGGCGATATGATTGTGGAGCGAGGCGATAACCTAAATTGGTATTCAGGCAAACCACTGCTGGATCATTTGGAAACTATCAATATAGGATACGACATCAACACGACAGATTTTCGCTTCCCTGTACAATGGGTAAGCCGCCCACGAACAAAAGAAAAACACGATTTTCGTGGTTACACTGGAAGAATTGAATCTGGGTCAGTACAAGTAGGCGACACAATAACTATCTTACCTTCTGGATTGACTTCGCATATCAAAGAAATTCTTTTGTATGAAGATAGTTATAAAACAGCATTTGCACCGCAATCTGTCACGCTAACAATTGATGATCATCTGGATATTTCGCGTGGTGATATGTTAGTAAATGGCAGTAAACCACCTCAGGTAGCGAAAGATTTTACAGCGATGCTGTGCTGGTTATCCGAACAGGATTTTGACTCTAAGCGTAAATATATTGTGAAGCATACGACTCGCATGGTTAAAGGCGTCATTGCGCAAATCAATTATCGTGTTGATATCAATACGATGCAGCATGAATCAGTCGACATTTTGTCGATGAATGATATTGCTGAAATCGAGGTGAAAGTACAGCAACCGTTAGTTATTGATGCATATGCCCAAAACCGAGGAACAGGTTGCTTTATTTTGATAGATGAAATCAGTAATAATACGGTAGCAGCAGGTATGATTAGTGCGTTGAAAAATTGAGTGTTTTGTAACGGAACTTGATTTATAACGATCTAGTCTATGTGCATTTCGTATTAAATATTTGAATACCTAATTTAAAACTATATGATTGATTCTCAATCAATATCTGGTAATGCTGTAGAAACTTCTAATGCCAAACTTGTTCTTGACTTTGGCATGTCTTTTCCAGAATTATATGAACGCGCTGGCTTAGTAAAGCTGGATCAGATATTTCTGGATTTTCTAGGTGAGGGAGATGCTAATTTGCACCTTCAGCTGATTCAAGCGCGAGAAAATCTGGAGCAGTTAGCACCTAAAGACGAATCTTCCTTATTGATTGCAATTGCCCCTTGGCTGGAAGATTTTGTCGCAATATTGTTTGGTATCAAAGCGGAAGTGAATACCTTGGCGGCACGCCATCATGAACTTGCCCCGCTTTATTTTTGCAAACGTCAGTTTGTACAACGTCGTGCTAAAACCAAAGTGAGTGATGAAATTGTACAAACACTTGATGGTTTAAAGCTTGAAAAGAAGTTAACGGAAGAGTTCGAGCAACCTTTTTCTGAGTTGGTATTTGCAACGCACGTGGCGCATTGGATGGCAAATGAAGCCAATTATCCAGAGCAATTGGAACTCGCGCTGCATTATGCAGCTTGGGCTTTGCGTACTCCAGAAGGACAAGCTCATACGCAGGAAGGCGTATTATTTAAAGCGCCACGCAAATTAAATTTAAAGCATCTATTATCGCTAACAAGCGATGATCGTAATGGCTATACCGGCTATCATCTTGAGCATTTGCGTCATCGTGAAGGATTTTCTCTGACAGATCAGGGCACTGATTTAACGGGAGCACTGGATGAAGCCAATTATTGTATCTGGTGTCATGAGCAGGGAAAGGATTCTTGTTCAAAGGGATTTTTTCAAAAATCAAAAGAATCACCGGAAACTAAAACTTTCAAAAGAAATGATTTAGGAACATTGCTGGCCGGCTGTCCACTTGAAGAACGTATTTCCGAATTTCATAAACTGAAAACTCAAGGGGTAGCCATTGGTAGTCTAGCCATGATTGTGCTGGATAATCCTATGTGTGCCGGAACGGGGCATCGTATTTGTAACGATTGCATGAAATCCTGCATTTATCAGAAACAAGATCCTGTCAATATCCCTCAAGCCGAAACGCGCACTCTTAAAGATGTGCTTGAGTTACCTTGGGGATTCGAGATTTACAGCTTATTGACACGCTGGAATCCATTAAATCTACGTCGACCGTATCCTAAAGCAGCAACAGATAAAAAGGTGCTGGTAGTCGGGATGGGGCCAGCGGGCTATACGCTGGCGCACCATCTGATGAATGACGGACACACTGTAGTAGGAATAGATGGGTTAAAAATAGAACCGTTGCCAAAGACTCTTGCTGGAATTGATATTAATGGTGAGCGTTGCGCTTTCACACCTGTTTATGATGTAGAGCAGCTGAGAGAAAATCTGGATGAACGTTTGCCTGCTGGATTCGGAGGGGTTGCTGAGTATGGCATCACTGTCCGTTGGGATAAAAATTTTCTTAAATTGATTCGTTTGTTGTTGGAGCGTCGATCAGAGTTTGCACTTTTTGGTGGTGTGCGTTTTGGCGGAACGCTAACAGTTGATGATGCATGGGGCTTTGGATTTGATCATATCGCCTTGGCTGCAGGTGCTGGTCGTCCGACTATTTTGAATATACCCAATGGATTGGCACGTGGTGTACGAGCTGCCTCTGATTTTTTGATGGCATTGCAGCTAACTGGTGCGGCACAAAGCGATTCAATTGCAAATATGCAATTACGCTTGCCTGTAGTAGTGATCGGTGGTGGGCTCACAGCAATTGACGCAACGACAGAAGCGCTCGCTTATTATCCTGTTCAGGTAGAAAAATTCCTTAAACGTTATGAAATACTGGTAGCAGTACAAGGAGAAGACACAATACAAGCCAATTGGGATGCTGAAGAACGCGAAATCGCTGAAGAATTCATTCGCCATGCTCGTGCGATACGTCATGAAAAAAACCTGGCGGAAGAGGAGGCACGAGAACCACGGGTGGCAGCTTTGCTGCAATCCTGGGGCGGGGCGATGATAGCTTATCGCAAGCGTTTGATTGATAGTCCTTCCTACACTTTGAATCATGAAGAAGTTGAGAAAGCTCTGGAAGAGGGAATTTATTTTGCTGAAGGTTTAACGCCACTGAGAATTAATGTTGATCAGTGGGAACATGTCCAATCTATTAGTTTTTCGGTGCGTGAAATAGATGAAGCAGGCGAATGGCATCAAATAAGAGAGGTCACACAGCCTGCACGAACGATATTAGTTGCTGCAGGAACGCAGCCGAACACTGTTTTAGCGCGTGAAGATGCGCAGCATTTTAAATTAAACGGGCGTTATTTTGCTGCATATGATGAGCAAGATCGATTAGTAGAGGTGGTTCAAGGCAATCCTAAACCAGAGACACCTACAGTATTGTTAAGTCATACTGATGATGGGCGCTACATTAGTTTCTTTGGTGATTTGCATCCTTCTTATTCCGGCAATGTGGTAAAGGCAATGGCCAGTGCTAAACAGGGTTATCCGGTGGTAAGTCGTGTGCTGACGCAAATTGACCCTGCATCAGCACAAACAACTACTCAATTTTTTACCAAAATAAGAGATCAGTTGTATGCTACTGTTCATAAGGTTGAACGCCTTACACCTACTATTGTAGAAGTTGTGGTACACGCTCCCTTGGCGGCTCGCCATTTTCATCCCGGCCAATTCTATCGTTTTCAGAATTATGCTTCATTCGCAAAACATTCCAAGCAAACTTGCTTGGCGATGGAAGGAATCGCTTTGACAGGTGCCTCAGTGGATACTGAAAAAGGTTTGGTATCGTTGATCGCATTGGAAATGGGCGGATCAGCCAACTTGTGTGTCACTCTTCAACCAGGCGAACCTGTTATCTTGATGGGTCCAACTGGTACGCCAACAGATATTAAACCAGGTGAAACTATCATATTGGTAGGGGGGGGATTGGGAAATGCCGTGCTATTTTCAATTGGTGCGGCAGCGCGGGCAGCTGGATGTAAAGTGTTGTATTTCGCTGGCTATAAAAAGTTGATCGATCGTTATAAAGTAGCAGAAATAGAAGCAGCAGCTGATACCATTGTTTGGTGTTGCGACGAAGCACCTGGATTTCAGCCTACTCGTTCTGACGATTTAACTTATATCGGTAACATTGTACAAGCCATGGTGGCTTATGCTTCTGGTAAATTAGGCCATGCACCAATTTCTATGCAAGCTGCTGATCGTATTATTGCTATTGGTTCCGATCGGATGATGGCAGCGGTAGCTTCTGCACGGCACCAACAGTTGGCACCTTATCTTAAGGTGGATCATTTTGCGGTTGGTTCGATTAATTCGCCTATGCAGTGCATGATGAAAGAAATTTGTGCGCAGTGTTTACAACCGCAAAAAGATCCAGACACAGGCGAGGTTTCGTATGTATTTTCCTGTTTTAATCAGGATCAACCCTTGGATTTGGTTGATTTTGCTGGATTATCTGCTCGTTTACGGCAAAATAGTGTGCAGGAAAAACTAACCAATCATTGGATTGGATATTGCTTACAACATTAATTGAACTGCATATTATTGCTATAAAGATTGCATGAGGATTATGTGGAAAATTTTGAGTGCCTCTTAAAATATATTGTGAATTAGTACATGTATTTAGGCGGTCGTTGTTATCAAAGATTTTTAATTGACGAATTTAACAAGGGAGAATTTCCATGCACATAGGCATACCTGCCGAAACGCGCACAGGAGAAACGCGAGTGGCGATTACGCCAGAAACTGTCAAAAAGTTGGTTGCTAAAGAATTACATACTGTTTTAATACAGGCAGGTGCAGGGGCCAAAGCTAGTATTTCAGATGCTGCATATCAGGAGGTCGGTGCTGTAATTGTTACAGATGCCGCACAGTTATATGAACAATCTCAGGTTGTATTGAAAGTGCGTGGACCTGAGCCAGATGAATTAGCTCATATCAAAAAAAATACTGTGCTGATTGGTTTGCTTGAACCTCATCACACAGAAGGAATTGAGGCTATTGCGCGTCAAGGTATTACTGCATTTTCCATGGAAAAATTGCCACGCATCTCGCGTGCACAAAGCATGGACGTGCTCTCTTCCCAGGCAAACATTGGTGGCTACAAGGCTGTCATTCTGGCTGCTAATATCTATCAACGCTTTTTCCCAATGTTAATGACCGCCGCTGGTACAGTGAAAGCTGCGCGTGTATTGGTTTTAGGTGCAGGGGTCGCCGGTTTGCAAGCGATTGCAACGGCTAAGCGTCTAGGTGCAGTGATTGAGGCTTTTGATGTGCGCCCAGCGGTTAAAGAACAAGTAGAAAGTCTGGGTGCGAAGTTTGTAGAAGTGCCATTAACAGATGAAGAAAAAGCAAAGGCAGAAACAGCAGGCGGTTATGCAACTGAAATGTCAGAAGACTATAAACGTCGGCAAGGTGAACTAATTCATGAGCGTGCAGCAGCTGCGGATATTATTATTACTACGGCCCTGATTCCAGGTCGACCAGCACCAGTTTTAATCAAAGAAGAAACAGTGCAAGAAATGAAGCCAGGTTCGGTTATTGTTGATATGGCAGTTGAGACAGGAGGAAACTGTCCGTTGTCTGAACTTGGCAAAACCGTTGTCAAGCACGGCGTACATCTGGTTGGAATGGCTAATCTTCCGGGATTAGTTGCTGCTGATGCCAGTGCACTATATGCACGTAATTTGTTGAATTTTCTGAATCTGATCCTGGATGCTGAAACAGGAGAACTAAAGATTGATCGTGAGGATGAAATTATCAAAGGGAGTTTAATGTGCATAGCCGGAGAAATAACTAATTAACGAGTTTTTATTTATATATTAAGATTTGTGAATTCTGTATAAGGAAAAAATATGATCGGAGAAATTGATCCCACAATCATCAATTTGACGATATTTGTCTTGGCGGTTTTTGTTGGCTATCACGTCGTATGGAATGTGACACCGGCACTTCATACCCCGTTGATGTCGGTAACTAATGCGATTTCTAGTATTATTTTGGTTGGCGCGATGCTGGCTGCTGGTTCAGCGGAAGAGGACTGGGGAGCTTGGCTGGGTGCTGCCGCTGTAGTGCTGGCATCTATCAATGTGTTTGGTGGATTTCTTGTGACCCAGCGCATGCTGGAAATGTTTAAGAAAAAAGATAAAAAAGGACAAGCCTAAATGTCGGTAAACCTCATCGCGCTAGCCTATTTGGTGGCAGCAATATTCTTCATTCTTTCACTTAGAGGGCTCAGCTCTCCTACAACTGCGCGCCGCGGTAATCTTTTAGGTATGTTAGGTATGGGTATTGCTGTATGTACCACGCTAACGATTACTCAAAATTGGGCGTTGATTTTAGGAGGAATTGCTGTTGGTGCAATTATTGGTTCAATAATTGCATTTCGTATTCAGATGACAGCCATGCCTGAACTCATTGCATTTATGCATTCGCTGGTAGGATTGGCTGCAGTTCTTATTGCGATTGCTGCTGTTCACAATCCAGTGTCGTTTGATTTACCAGCAATACTTCCTGCCGGTAATAAACTGGAACTTTTTATCGGAACCTTTATCGGTGCCATGACATGGTCTGGTTCAGTGATTGCCTTTCTTAAGTTATCTGGGCGCATGAGTGGTAGGCCGATCGTTTTTGGTGGCCAGCATTTGCTTAACCTGCTAATTGCCATTGCTATGGTTGGTTTCGGTTTATGGTTTTTCTTTAGTGAAACCACTAACTGGACAGCATTTTTTGCGATGACTGCTATTGCCTTCCTATTAGGTTTCCTGATTATTATTCCTATTGGAGGAGCTGATATGCCGGTTGTCATTTCCATGCTGAACTCGTATTCAGGATGGGCGGCAGCTGGAATTGGTTTTTCACTTGGGAACCCTATGTTGATTATTGCTGGATCGCTAGTGGGTAGTTCTGGGGCAATTCTGTCCTATATTATGTGTAAGGCGATGAATCGACCTTTTCTTTCAGTCATTCTGGGTGGGTTTGGTAGTACGAGTGGAAGTCAGGATGAAGATGACGGCACGCAAAAAACCTATCGCAGTGGTAGTGCAGACGATGCCGCGTTCTTAATGGGAAATGCTGATAGCGTTATTATTATTCCAGGGTACGGCTTAGCTGTGGCACGTGCTCAACATGCAGTAAAAGAGCTGGCACTTGCTTTACAGGAAGCGGGAGTCAATGTTCGCTTCGCCATCCATCCTGTTGCGGGCCGTATGCCAGGCCATATGAACGTGTTGCTTGCAGAAGCAGAGATCCCATATGAGATGGTACATGAAATGGATGAGATTAATAGTGATTTCCCAAATACGGATGTAGTGCTGGTATTAGGTGCGAATGACGTAGTGAATCCAGCTGCAAATGTTCAAGGTAGCCCTATTTATGGTATGCCAATTCTGGAAGCGTATAAGGCGCGAACAGTCATGGTTGTTAAGCGTAGTATGGCTGTTGGTTATGCAGGTTTGGATAACGATCTGTTTTATATGGATAAAACAATGATGGTATTTGGCGATGCCAAAAAAGTGGTTGAGGATATGGTTAAGGCGCTGTAATGTAAAAATTACATTACTATTTTACTTCGATTAGCCCGGATAACTGTTTTCTAGCATTGCCCTTAGAATTCAGCCATTCCCGGGCAATTTTTTGTGCGGATGCAAGTTGTTCTCTACTAAGCGCACGCATGGCTTTATCACGCGCCAAGGCTGCTTGTTCTATGCCTGCTGCTGCTGCCAAATTAAACCATACATAGCTTTTTTCATTATCTAAGTCTACTCCCTGGCCCACTTGGTAAAGTAAACCTAGTTCATATTGGGCAAGCGGATGATTTTGTTCAGCCGCTAACAAGAGCCATTTTGAAGCTTCAGAAAAATCCTGAAGTGTTCCTTTTCCCGTTAAATATAGTAAACCCAGTTGATATTGGGCATCAGCATTACCTTGCTTAGCCTTTTCAAGAAAAAGACTGATCGTATAAAATCGGCTGTCATTTGTATCCGATTTGGAGCGAGCAACTTCTTCTTCAATGATCGCTTGAAGATCAACCTCAGTTTTACGTGCTGCCGTTCTGGATTCTATTTCCACTGGCGTACTGTCTGATCGAAGCTGAGAGATCCGTTGAGATGGTGTGGCAGAATCAGATCGTGCTACGTAATTGTTTTCTAGAAATGAATCAGAGAAGCCAATCCAGACTAAAGTTGCAAACAAGAATATTCCACCTGCCCCTGCTGTAACGACTAAGTATGCATCACTATTTTTAGCCCAAAAGCGTGCCTTGCAGTCACGACAACGATAGGGGGCCAGTAATAAGTTTGAAGGTGAGCGTTCTCCTGCTCTGAAGCGTGATTTAAATACCCGGCTACTACCACACTGCTTACAGTTAATAGTCATAAAACCAGTTAGCAATATAAACTTTAATAAATATTGATAGTATTTTATCAGTACATTTATAGTTTATGGTTAGTTAAAAGGATATGTAGACGAATACATACGAAAAATATTATCAGCTGAGCCTTAGCGAAGCTCAGCTGAGTTGATCATATGACTTAGATAAAGTTAATTTTTCTTATTGCGGAATTGAGTTGATTAAGTATTTTTACTTAAAAATATGGAAGTGGTGGGGTAAGTTGCTACATTTGGCTTTGTAGCCAATTTTGGAGACCAACACTTTGAATGACATCTTGTTGTGTTTCCAGCCAATCAATATGATCTTCAGTATCTTCCAGGATTTTCTTAAAAACTTCACGAGAAACAAAATCTTGTGCTTGTTCACAAGCAGCTATTGCTTCAATAAGCATTTCTCTGCCACCTCGTTCTAATTCGAGATCACAGCTAATGCATTCTTGCGCATTTTCTCCGATAAGCAATTTTCCAAGTTCTTGTAGATTGGGCAAACCTTCCAGAAAAAGAATGCGCTCAATTAACTGGTCAGCATGTTTCATTTCCTCGATAGATTCTTCATACTCATGTTCGCCGAGTTTGGTAAATCCCCAATTTTTATACATACGAGCATGAAGAAAATATTGGTTAATGGCCGTGAGTTCAAGTTGTAACTGACGATTTAACCAACGAATGATTTCGTTATTACCTTTCATGATTTATTCTCCCTAAATTAGGTAGTCAGCCCATAAATTACAGTGAGCTGACTGTATTTTAGGAAGGGCTAACGACAGTTTGTTGAGGTAGCTCTTGAAGCAGTGCCTTGTCTAGTGCTGACTTGGCATAACAAGCACAAGTTCCGCATTGTCCGGTGACACCCAGGCAGCTTCTTAAATCGCGCATCCTGACAGCTCCTTGTCTGACAGCTTCACGAATGTCGCGTTCTGTGACACCTTTACACACGCAAATATACATGAAAGATAGCTTTTGTCGAATAGTTTTCAAAAATATAATTTGTACTCTCAAATAATCAAAAAATAATCTTTGTGATTAGTAATGAGAATTATTCTTAAAATTATATTCATCTTTAAATAATTTGCAACCAGAAATTTTATTCCTAAATATAGTTATTTATTGCAGAATCCTATGAAGATGATCAATAAAGAGAGTCAAGTCAGCCATACGGAGAAGATTATGCAATGATATGTTTTTATTATTAATTATTTTTAAGTTGGTAAATTCCTAAAAACTATCTGTATTACTTTTCAGCATTAGAAACTGGCTCAGAATATTCATTTTTTACAGATAAATTCTGATTTTCTGCCAATTTCCGGCTTGATTTAACTATCTCATCGATTTTTTAGAGATTTCTAAATTCCAATAACAATTTGATATGAAACTACACTTATGTATTCCGGATTTATTTTGGCCCGAAAATTTGCAAACAGATATTTATCAATCTTTGAAACTACCTGCGTTGGAAATGTTATTTGCAAAAGGTCATCTCGTTGAGGGAGCAGGACAAACGACAGAATCGTGGCTATGCAAGCTGTTTGATATTCACAAACAACATGATTGGCCAGTTGCTTCGATTACTCTGTTAAGAGAACAAGGAAATATCGAATGCAATCGTGAGGATTATTGGTTGCGTGTTGATCCAGTGCATCTTCGGATTGAAAACAATCATCTTCTGCTGGGAGATAGCTACATTTTAAATATTTCCCTAAAGGAAGCTATTTCGTTTACCGATAGTATCAATGAGCTAATTTCGGATAACGGTTTAGTCTTATTACCTCTTCATTCTGATCGTTGGTATTTGCGCTGCAATGGCACTCCTGATTTAAGAACTTTTTTGTTGAGTGAGGTAGTGGGGAAAAATATAAACGATCTGTTGCCACTCGGCGATGATCGTTCAATCTGGAATAGCAGAGTCAATGAAATACAAATGCTTTTACACGATCATCCACTTAATCAAACTCGGGAATCTCAAGGAGAGTTGGTTGTTAATAGTGTGTGGCTCTGGGGCGGAGGCGTGATGCCAGAGAAAATATACGCACCTTATACCAAAATCTGGAGTAATCATGTTTTTGCACAAGCATTGGCAAGAGCTGGTGACATAGCGTTTTGCAATTTGCCAGAAAATGGAAATGAATTATTACGCCATGCTGATAATTTAGGCGAGCAGCTAGTCTTTCTGGATAATCTTCAAAAATACGCTAATTACAAGGATGCGTTTAACTGGAGTAATGAATTAGCTAGGATAGAACAAAATTGGTTCGCTCCACTTCTGCAAGCTCTAAAAAGGAAGCAAATAATACAGTTAAAAATAACAACTGTTAATAACTGCTCGACTAAAGATTTTACGTTAACACCTAGTAGTCTCTGGAAATTCTGGGCTACTGTACGTCCGGTGAAATCTTATGGTTAGGGATAATTTTTATCTAATTTTTTCCATATTGCTATGCATATCCATTCAGAGTTCAGTACATTTAAATCTTATTTGCCAATAGCAATTGTAATGTTTGTCGCATGTTTATTAACAGCGCAATACAACGCAGTATTTTCGATTGGATCACATATCGTGACAGGGTTATGGATCATTTTGATAACAGCGATATTAACGACAATCATTCAGATCATATATATTGAAAAAATTTTTTCAAAGCAACTAACACAACTATCGCACCAGAAAGAACGTCTGGGCAATGAGATAAAATATCGAATTTGGGCAGAAAAAACCTCTTCTGAGAATAAGGCCAAACTACAAATTGTTGATGAAAATTTTCCTATTTTGCTGGCTTACTTTAGCTCGGAACAGCGGTGCCATTATCATAATCGTGCTTTTCGCCAATGGTTTGGTTTAAAACCTGAGCAAATCGAGAATCAGCTGTTATACAAGTTTATCAATCAATCTTTCTATGCCCATATCAAGCATGAAGTAGAACGCGCATTATCAGGTGATACTGTTCAATATCAATATATTCAGCAGTTTGCGAATCAGTCAACCTGCTTGATTGCTATTTCTTTAATACCTCATTTTGATCCAGCTGGAAAAATAGTAGGATTTTATATTCTCTGCGCACCAGAATTTGCAAAAAGAAATGAGGTGCCGCTAATAACAGAAGGAACACCAGAAAATAAAACTCATACATCTATAAATTCAGCTGATCGTATCATTCAAGCCATTGAGCGAGAAGAATTTTGCCTTTTTTGTCAAAAAATACTTCCTATTACAGAGAATCAAGTTGCTTCTGCTTATTATGAAGTTCTTGTTCG
This sequence comes from Nitrosomonas stercoris, assembly GCA_006742785.1. Taxonomy (NCBI): domain Bacteria; kingdom Pseudomonadati; phylum Pseudomonadota; class Betaproteobacteria; order Nitrosomonadales; family Nitrosomonadaceae; genus Nitrosomonas; species Nitrosomonas stercoris. The sequence goes on from AP019755.1 coordinate 2,001,632, forward strand.
TATGGCTGAGGAAGAAGCCAATCTTATTCCACCTGGTGCTTTTCTGCCTCTTGTTAATAAATACAATTTAATGCCACATCTGGATAGATGGGTTGTAAAGAAGGCTATCGGGCGTCTTTTAAAACAAGATCCCAGCAACGGAATTGCTTTTTGTTTGAATTTATCAAGCAGTACCCTTAAAGATCTGACATTCATTGATTTTGTAAAAAATCTTCTACTGAAATCCAAAATACAGCCAAACAAACTCTGTTTCGAGATAGAAACATTTGATGTTATCGCTGATTTGAAAAATACAATTCTTTTCATAAGAAAAATAAAACGGCTGGGGTGTCTAATTTCATTGTGCAGTTTTAATTACAATCGAGCCTCTTTTGATCTGCTAAAACATATCAAGATTGATTTTTTAAAAATAGATGGGGGCATAGTTTGTAATATTCTACGTGATGCTGAAGAGTTGCAAAAGATCGAGAACATTAACAAATTCGCCCATACTCTTAAGATTGAAACAATTGGAGAATTAGTAGAGACGCAAGCAGCCGTAGAAAAACTGGCAGAAATTGGTGTCGATTATGCTCAAGGCTTTATTATCGGACAGCCACTTTCTATTGAGGAATGTTTTCCTGTTCGGAAAATCTCTGAAAAACGTCGGTGAGATCGTCAGTTCGAGCAGAGAAAATTGAACAGCCTGATTGTGTGGTTACTGTGTTAAAGTCTGATACGCTTCCTGATACTTCGCTATCGTTTGCGCCAGTATTTCGGCTGGTATAGCCGGTGCGGGCGGAGTTTTGTTCCAGCCTGTTCGCTCCAGCCAGTCACGCACAAACTGTTTGTCATAACTTGGTGGTGAACTGCCTGGCTGATAATTCTCGGCTGGCCAAAAACGAGAAGAATCTGGTGTCAGTACTTCATCTATCAAAAAGAGTTGATTCGCATCATCTAGGCCAAACTCGAATTTAGTATCCGCAATAATGATATTGCGTGTCAACGCATAATCGGCCGCTGCGCTGTACAATGCGGTTGCATGTTGACGAACGGCCGACGCCAATGATTTTCCTAGCATCTGCTCGCAAATGTCATATGCAATATTCTCATCATGTGATCCGATCGCAGCTTTGGTAGAAGGTGTAAAGATAGCGCCATCAGGAAGACGATCAGCTTCCCGCAAACCAGTAGGCAATGCAATGCCGCAGATCGTGCCGGTATGTTGATAATCTTTCCAGCCTGAACCAGCAATATAACCACGCACAATGGCTTCAATGGGTAGGGGCTTCAATTTTTTAACGACAAAAGCGCGTTCCGCAACTTGAGTTTGTTCTGTGGGAGCGACGACTGCTTCAGGTGATATATCAGTCAGGTGGTTAGGAATAATAGTTGCTAATTTATCAAACCAGAAGCGAGATATTTTCGTCAGAATTTTCCCTTTCCCAGGGACGGGTGTAGGGAGAACAACGTCAAAAGCAGAAAGTCGATCTGTTTGAATAATAAGCAGGTGGTTATCATCCACCGCATAAATATCCCGTACCTTCCCACGGTGCAATAGTGGAAGGCTGGTAATGCTAGTTTCAAAGAGAGGAGTGTCTGTCATATCAGCAGCGTTAATATCTCGGTGGGATAAGAGGAGAACTAGCTAGGCTAGAATTGGAGATTCTGTCGTATGGTTTGGGTTTGAGATAATGCTTCCTCGATCGAATCTGTTAATACTGTGAAGTGTCCCATTTTCCTGCCTATTTTGGCTTTGCGTTTGCCATATAAGTGCAGTTTGGTTTGCGCATGACAAAATATCTGATCCCAAGCAGGATCACCACTTTCCCACAGATTACCAAGAATATTTGTCATCACAGCAGCCTGCACCAATTTAGTGCTGCCGTGTGGCAAACCACATAATACACGAACCTGTTGCTCAAATTGTGAGGTAACACAGGCATCAAGCGAATAATGTCCACTGTTATGCGGGCGAGGAGCGATCTCATTCACCAGAATTTGCTCATCCTCCAGCACAAAAAATTCCACGCACAAAACTCCGATGTAATTGAGTTGCACAGCCACCTGTTTAGCAATCTCGCATGCTTTCTCAGTTATTTGATCAGGTAATCTGGCGGGAACAATGCTGGTATCTAGTATGCCATTAATATGCTGGTTTTCTGGCACCGGAAAGAAAGTAATCTGATTGTCACGATCGCGTGCAAGTATCACCGAAATTTCACTCGCGAGCGGCAATCGTTTTTCTAGTACGCAGGATTTATAGCCTAAATTAGCAAAATGCTCAGGTAAATCCTCCACCTTCCTAACTGATATTTGTCCTTTGCCATCGTAACCAAATCGGCTGATTTTAAGGATGCCAGGGAATAAAGCTGCATCTATTTTCTGGGCAAGATCTGCTTTATCGTGAATAACAGCATGTGGAACGACTGGAAATCCGTTGCTAGCTAAAAATTGTTTCTCAAAAATGCGATTCTGTACAATTGCGACACTTTCAGCAGCTGGACTAACAATACTGCGCTGAGCGAGATAATTGAGTGCCGGGGCTGGCACATTTTCAAACTCGATGGTAATACCAGCACAGGTCGCTCCAAGTTCATCCAATGCTTGGTGATCCAAATAATCTGCTCGCAAGTGACGTTCTGCTACATTGCCTGCTGGGCTTTCTTCTGCCGGATCAAGTACAGTGACGCGGTATCCCATTTGCTGAGCAGCCATGGTGAACATTCTGCCCAACTGGCCTCCGCCTAGCATGCCGAGCATAGCGCCTGGTTTAATTAACATGATTCAGGTAACGTCATTGCGGCTACAGCAGCAGCCTGTTCATCACGGAATTGCGCAAGTTTTTCAGCTAATTGTGTATCTTGGCTCGCCAATATTGCTATGGCAAATAGCGCTGCGTTTGTTGCGCCTGATTCTCCAATAGCAAAAGTAGCCACTGGTACGCCTTTAGGCATCTGCACAATGGATAATAATGAATCGACTCCTTGCAAATATTTGGAAGTCACAGGTACACCCAGAACGGGTAAGATGGTTTTAGCTGCAATCATGCCGGGCAAATGTGCTGCTCCTCCAGCGCCAGCAATAATGCATTTAATGCCGCGATTACGTGCTGTTTCAGCATAATCAAACATTTTATCCGGTGTGCGATGTGCTGAAACAATCATAGTTTCGTGTGGAATACCAAATTTCTCCAACATAGCGGCAGCATGTTGCATGACAAGCCAATCACTGTTACTACCCATCACAACGCTGATTAAAGGGCGTGTCACTTGCAAAATCCTTTATTGGAAAATCTGAAATAACATGAAATATAACTAGGCATGGTGAAAGTCGTCATAATAAACTAGAATAGTTCATCAGCCCGAGGTTTTTGCGGGCAGATTTGGCATCGATATAATAGTAATTGCAAAATCAATAAGTCTGATCAGACCAGATTTTAACTGTTTTACTGGATTTATTACCAATAAACCAAGCAAATTCTAATGAATTTTCAGCGTGAACAAAGAAAAGAAGAACCGCGCATTGATCTTGTTCCCATGATTGATGTACTGTTGGTCATCCTTATTTTTCTGGTTATCACAACGACCTATGCAAAATTTTCAGAATTAGAGATAACATTACCACAAGCATCCGTTGTTGAAGAAAATCCCGAATCAAATGCCGCAAAAATGATTGAAGTATCTATCAATGCGGTAGGTAACTATGTCATTGATCATCAGCCCGTACAGTTTACAAATATAGAAAATTTACGGGAAGCCTTGCGGTTAGCAGTCCAAAATCGGGAGAACCCGATTATCGTTATTAGTGCCGATGCAAAAGCTACCCATCAATCTGTCATCACGCTTATGGAGGCAGCAAGAACAGCTGGCTATAGTCAGATTACTTTTACAACGGAAGTGGTTGGTACCAATCAATAATATTTTTCTAATTACAAGATTAAGCGTATGTTTTCAATATTCAAGTCCATTTTTAGAAGTAAAGGAGAGAAAATGAGTACGAATCTGGATAATTTTTCAAAAGCAGCACAATCAGGCAATGCATTTGTATTGCCACCGCTACCATTTGCTGATAATGCACTGGAGCCCGTTATTTCTGCAAACACGTTGAGCTTCCACTATGACAAACATCATAGGGGTTATGTCAACAATCTAAATAAATTAATTGAAGGCACTCCTTTTGCGGGCCAATCCCTGGAGCAGATCATTACAGCAACAGCTGGGCATGCTGACAAAGCTGGCATTTTCAATAATGCTGCGCAAGTCTGGAATCACCTGTTTTATTGGAATAGCTTGAGTCCCAATGGTGGTGGAGAACCTCCTGCTGCACTAAAACAAAAAATTGAAGAAGCATTTGGTAGTGTAGAAGCTTTCAAAAAAGAATTTGCCAATGCGGCCATTACGCAATTTGGTAGTGGTTGGGCGTGGTTAGTACAAGATGGAACAAAACTGGCTATTTCAAAAACCAGCAATGCAGATTCACCATTGACCCGCAATATTCGCCCATTATTGACGATCGATGTTTGGGAGCATGCTTATTATCTGGATTTCCAGAATCGTCGTCCTGATTACGTAAACACAGTGATCGACAAGTTGATCAACTGGGAATTTGCTGTAGCAAACCTTGCCTAACTGCTGTTAATGACAGCCATTACCATAGCGCTCTCTAAAGGGCGGATCTTTGAAGATACTATTCCATTCCTGAAAGCAGCGGGGATTGTTCCCGTGGATGATCCGAGCTCTTCACGCAAACTGATTATCGGGACTAATCGTCCTGATGTCAGGCTGGTGATGGTACGTGCAACAGATGTGCCAACGTATGTGCAATATGGTGCAGCAGACTTGGGCGTGGCTGGCAAGGATGTCTTACTGGAGCACGATGGAATCGGGCTGTATCAGCCACTGGATTTAAATATTGCACGCTGCCGCATGATGGTTGCGGTGCGAGAAGGCTATGACTATACCGCCGCAGTATTTCGAGGAGCGCGTTTGCGTGTCGCGACGAAATACGTCAAAACGGCGCGTAGCCACTTTGCTGCCAAAGGCATGCATGTTGATTTGATCAAGCTCTATGGTTCAATGGAGCTGGCACCGCTTGTTGATCTAGCAGATGCAATTGTTGATTTGGTTTCAACCGGTGGCACACTCAAAGCAAATCGCCTGCAAGCTGTCGAAGAAATTATGCCGATTTCTGCTCGTTTAATTGTTAACCAGGCAGCACTCAAGCTTAAAAATCCTACTTTGCAACCGCTATTGGAGGCTTTTAATTCCGCCATTCCTGTAACAACGGCATAGCCACTTAAATTACTATGGTTCAAATTAGGCGATTATCATCCTCAGATATTCATTTTCAGGAAGAGCTGGCAGCATTATTGCAGTTTGAAGATGCATTCGATAGTGAAATTGAGCAAACGGTCATTCGTATTCTGAATCAGATTAAAACATCTGGAGATGAAGCATTGTTAGCGCTGACTCGCCAGCTTGACCATGTGAATGTAGCTAGTATTGAGCAGCTTGAATTGCCACATACTGAATGGCGATCAACATTGGATGCTTTAAACGCGGAACAACGTACAGCGCTGGAACAAGCAGCTGATCGTATTCGCACCTATCACGAAAAACAGCTAGCGCAATCGTGGAGTTATGCAGAAGCTGATGGAACACGGCTGGGTCAGAAAATTACTGCTCTGGAACGTGTAGGACTTTATGTCCCTGGAGGGAAAGCTGCTTACCCATCTTCTGTATTGATGAATGCCATTCCGGCGCGTGTAGCTGGCGTTAAGGAATTAATCATGGTTACTCCCACTCCTGGGGGAGAAAAAAATCCATTGGTATTGGCTGCAGCAGCAATTTGTGACGTTGATCGCATTTTTACCATTGGGGGAGCGCAAGCAGTGGCAGCGTTGGCATACGGTACTTCCACTGTACCCAAGGTAGATAAAATTGTTGGGCCCGGCAATGCTTATGTAGCGACCGCCAAACGGCATGTATTTGGAAAAGTGGGCATTGATATGTTGGCTGGTCCCTCGGAGATCTTGGTGATTTGTGATGGTAAGACTGATCCCGACTGGATTGCGATGGATTTATTCTCGCAAGCGGAACATGATGAGCAGGCACAATCAATTTTGTTAAGCCCTGACGATGCTTTTCTGGATGCGGTAGCAGCCAGTATAGCCAAATTAATTGATACTTTGCCGCGCAGAGAAGTGATACGTGCCTCATTAGAAAATCGGGGCGCTTTGATAAAAGTGCGCGATCTGCAAGAAGCATGCGCAATTGCCAATCAAATTGCTCCTGAGCACTTGGAATTATCAGTAGAACAGCCGGAGCAGTGGGTGGAGCATATTCATCATGCTGGTGCTATTTTTTTGGGGCGTTATACTTGCGAAGCACTGGGAGATTATTGTGCTGGTCCTAATCATGTGCTGCCCACTTCCGGCACAGCGCGTTTTTCATCTCCATTAGGCGTATATGATTTTCAGAAACGTACGAGCGTGATTCAAGTTTCAGCATCCGGTGCAGCTAAACTTGGCAAGATTGCTGCTACATTGGCCAAAGGGGAGGGGCTTGAGGCGCACGCCCGCTCAGCAGCACTACGCTATCAATCATGATGGTTGAATATCTTATTGTTTAATTTAACTGCTCAACTGATATAGCCATGGCTCATCAACAATTTGATATTGCAATTGTCGGCGGTGGTCCGGTAGGAATGGCTTTGGCTCTAGCATTGTGTGAATATGATTATTCCATTTTGCTACTTGAAGCGCGTGAACTACCAGAAAAGGTAGATGATCCGCGTCCACTCGCGCTTTCATATGGCAGTCATTTAATCTTGCACCGTCTTGGTATCTGGGAGAATCTGATACAGCCCACACCTATCACAACCATTCATATTTCTAATCGTAGTCATTTTGGGCATACCGTATTAACTCCTAAAGATGCTGGAGTATCTGCATTAGGCTTTGTGGTCAATTATCATAACCTTTACCATACAATGGGACGTACCATGCGTGATGCAGGTGTCTCTTACCGCACTAATGCTTTGGTCACAACCATACACACCGATCAGCAGCATGTATCAATCACGTATCGTCAGGATGAGGCAGAAAAAAAGATACAAGCTAAATTATTAGTGTTGGCAGATGGCGGCAAGCTAGCAGAACAGATCGATGGTGTGCGTTATCATGTACACGATTATCAGCACACTGCAATTGTTACCAACATTAAAACTGAATCAATCCAGCCAGAAACTGCATTTGAACGTTTTACTCTTAATGGGCCCCTCGCACTGCTTCCTTCGGGAGAAAAATATGCAGTGGTATGGACTATGCCAACAGAAAAAGCCAAGCAAATATTAACGTTGGATGACCAGTTATTTTTGTCGCAGCTGCATGAGCAATTTGGCGAACGCTTGGGAAATTTTATTCAAGCAGGTAAACGAACAAGCTTTCCATTAATTTTGAAATATGCTTCGACAATTGTCGGCCATCGCTCGGTGATGATAGGTAATGCTGCACAAACATTGCATCCAGTTGCTGGGCAGGGATTTAATCTTGGGCTAAGAGATGCCTGGGAGCTAGCCAGTGAAATTAGTCGCATTCCTTATGGGGCACCGAATGAACCAGGTTCCAGTAAAATGTTGGCTGCTTATAGTAAGCGAAGGCAGCATGACAAATTTATCGGCAGAACGTTTACTGATTCCTTAATCAAGCTATTTACAGCAGATTTGCCGTTACTACAAACTTGCGGCGGAATAGGGTTAGCTATTTTGGATTGTTTGCCACCGGCAAAACGTTTGGTTGCACGACAAATGATTTTTGGCTCAAGAAAGTAATTTTTGTGCGAGCAATGACGGATTTGTATTACTTCTAACTGAGTGTTATCCATTTTATGCAAATTGGTTCACATACACTTAAAAACAAACTCATCGTTGCTCCCATGGCAGGGGTGACGGATCGTCCTTTTCGCCAGTTATGCAAGCAAATGGGGGCCGCAATGGCGGTATCCGAAATGGTTGCCAGCAATTCATTGCTATATGGCTCTGAGAAAACTATGCGTCGTGCGAATCATGATGGCGAGGTCAGACCCGTTTCAGTACAGATTGTTGGCACTGATCCAGCTATGATGGCACAAGCTGCACAGCATAATGCAGACCAGGGCGCGGAAATTATTGATATTAATATGGGGTGTCCCGCCAAAAAAATCTGCAACGTTATGGCCGGCTCAGCTTTAATGAAAGATGAAAAATTGGTAGGAGAAATACTGGATGCAGTGGTAAAGTCAGTGGATGTTCCAGTAACACTAAAGATCAGAACGGGCTGGGATACACAACATAAAAACGCAACGAGTATCGCAAAAATAGCGGAACACGCTGGCATACAAGCACTGGCTGTACATGGGCGTACCCGTGCTTGTGCTTATCGTGGTCAAGCTGAATATGACACTATTGCTGCTGTCAAGGCAGCTGTTAATATTCCAGTGGTTGCCAATGGCGATATTAATACTCCAGAAAAAGCCAAAGAAGTACTTGAATATACACAGGCAGATGCAATCATGATTGGCCGTGCAGCACAGGGCAGACCTTGGATTTTTCGGGAAATCGATCATTACCTCACCACTCATCAGCATTTGCCGCCACCAGAAGTTGCTGAAATACGCCGAGTTTTAATCGATCACTTGCAAGAACTGTATCAATTCTATGGTGAATATTCAGGAGTGCGCATCGCACGTAAGCATATTTCCTGGTATACCCGAGGATTAACTGGTTCTGCAGCCTTTCGTCACGCTATGAATCGACTGACCACTATTGAGGAACAACTAACTGCCACTCACCAGTTTTTCGCTGAACTGGCTGATCGTAGCCAGGTACTCTCTTATCTTGATGAAGAAACTCTTGAGGCATGATGACTATTAATGAAAATGAGATTTCCCTTTGTGTTCGCAGAGCAATAGAGGCTTATTTTAGCGATCTGGACGGTGAAAAACCCTGCCCTATTTATGAAATAGTCATACGCAGTGTGGAAAAGCCACTCATAGAGATTGCTATGCAGCATGCACAAGGCAACCAAACCAAAGCAGCAGAACTGCTGGGCATCAATCGCAATACCTTGCGTAACCGGTTAACTAAACATCAACTTAAATAATAAATTCAATGCGTATCAAGCAAGCACTTATCAGCGTTTCAGATAAAACTGGCGTGGCTGAACTGGCGTCATCCTTGCACCAATTGGGTATTAGCATTATCTCCACTGGCGGTACAGCTAAATTGCTACAGGAAACAGGTATTCCTGTCACAGAGATCAGTGATTACACTGGTTTTCCTGAGATGCTGGATGGTCGGGTCAAAACACTGCATCCTAAAGTGCACGCCGGTATTCTCGCCCGGATGGATTTACCGGAACACCAGCGGGAAATGGAACAAGCACATATTCCGACAATTGATCTGGTCGTAGTGAATCTGTATCCGTTTACCCAAACCATTGCTCGCTCTGATTGCTCATTGGCAGAAGCCATTGAGAATATTGATATTGGTGGCCCTACCATGATTCGCTCAGCTGCCAAAAATTTTCAGCGGGTGGCTGTAGTAACAGATCCGCAAGATTATGCAACATTGCTGGAACAAATAAAATCTGGTAACGGAACGGTAGATGAGCATTATCGTTTTCAGTTGGCTCAAAAGGCTTTTTCCCACACCGCACGGTACGATGGTGCTATCAGTAATTATCTGACTGCGCTGGAATCAATGGATGCAGAGCGCAAACCTTTTCCGGATCAATTCAATCTCAATTTCACACTGGCACAATCGTTACGCTACGGCGAAAATCCGCACCAGCAAGCTGCATTTTATCGCGATACATCTGATATCACCGGTAGTCTGGCAGATTACCAGCAGTTGCAGGGTAAGGAATTATCCTATAACAATATCGCCGATACCGATGCCGCCTGGGCGTGTGTTAAAACCTTTGATCAACCCGCTTGTGTGATCGTTAAACATGCCAACCCGTGTGGTGTAGCGGTTGCGGAAAACCCATTAGCGGCTTACCAAAAGGCATTTGCTACTGATCCAGTATCCGCTTTTGGCGGCATCATTGCACTTAATCGCCCGGTAGAAGCAGATTTGGCCAAGGCAGTGTTACAGCAATTCGTCGAAGTCATTATTGCACCGGAGTTCAGTACAGAAGCCAGGCAGCTTCTGGTCAGCAAAGCTAATATTCGTGTATTAACGGTTCCGCTGGGGGCGCATGACAATCACTATGAACTGAAACGCATTGACGGTGGATTGCTGGTACAGACACCAGACAATTTTCATATTTCAGAGGATCGGTTACGTGTGGTCACGCAGCTGCAGCCAACCGATGCTCAGATGGAAGATTGCCTGTTTGCCTGGCGCGTCGCTAAATTCGTTAAATCCAACACTATTGTATTTTGTGGTAACGGCCAAACGCTTGGTATTGGCGCTGGTCAAATGAGTCGGGTGGATAGCGCTCGCATTGCTTCCATCAAGGCGGAACAAGCTCACCTCGATCTGCATGGCTCAGCAGTTGCATCTGATGCCTTTTTTCCATTCCGCGACGGATTGGATGTACTTGCTCAAGCAGGTGCTAAAGCAGTAATTCAGCCTGGTGGCAGTATTCGTGATGACGAAGTCATTGCTGCTGCTAATGAACAGGGAATTACCATGATGTTTACAGGCATCAGACATTTCAGACATTAATAACGCTTTTCAAATTAGCAAATGAAGCTACTTGTCATTGGTGGTGGCGCCAGAGAACATGCTATTGCCTGGAAACTGGCCCAATCCCCACAGGTTGAAACTATTTTTGTAGCGCCCGGTAATGCAGGCACAGCGTTGGAAACCAAGCTGCAAAACATTCCGATAACTGATCTTTCTGGGTTGGTGGTATTTGCACAACAGCAACAAATAGAGCTGACTGTCGTTGGCCCAGAAGCACCGCTGGTGGCGGGAGTGGTTGATATGTTTCGGGATGCTGGCTTAAAAATAGTAGGGCCGACCCGCTACGCTGCACAACTGGAAGGTTCCAAAGATTTTGCTAAAACATTCATGTTAAAGCATGGCATACCCACTGCGGCGTCGGAATCATTCAATGATGCAACAGCAGCGCATCACTATATTGATCAACACACTGTTCCAGTTGTGATCAAGGCAGATGGACTAGCTGCTGGCAAGGGCGTCATCATTGCGCATACACGGGAGGAAGCGCACTCTGCGGTTGATGCCATGTTGGTTGCCAACAAACTGGGTGCAGCCGGATCACAGATTTTGATTGAAGAATATCTGGCAGGGGAGGAAGCCAGTTTTATTGTGTTGTCAGACGGTGAAAATGTCATACCATTGGCCACCAGTCAGGATCACAAACGCTTGCTGGATAATGACGAAGGACCTAATACAGGTGGCATGGGTGCCTATTCTCCTGCACCTATCATTACTCCGGAACTGCACGAAAAAATCATGCAAACTGTTATCATGCCTGCTATTCGTGGCATGGCGCAGCAGGCGCAACCGTATACCGGTTTTCTGTATGCTGGACTCATGATTTCTCCCCAAGGGGATATCAAGGTGCTGGAATTTAATTGTCGCCTGGGTGATCCCGAAACACAGGTCATTTTGCTGCGACTGCAAACGGATTTGTTTACGTTGTTCAAGTATGCCGCCAGTGGCACATTAAGTAAAATTAATGCCAAATGGGACCCACGTACTGCATTGTGTCTAGTAATGGCAGCCCACGGCTACCCGGACAATCCCAGAAAAAATGATGTCATTCATGGATTGGAAAATGTAACGGCAGATCAACGCACTACCGATGCATTCCATGTTTTCCATGCTGGCACCACTATAAGCAGCACCAATCCAGAGCAAATCTTGACAGCAGGAGGGCGCGTCCTGAGCGTAACAGCCTTAGGATCAGATCTTCAGCAAGCACGCTCACATGCTTATACCATTGCAAGAAATATCTATTTTGATGGTTGCCAAATGCGGCAAGACATTGGTTATCGCGAACTGAAAATGTGAACACAATAAAATGTTTATTGCATTAAATAGGCTATGCTTGCATTAAACGTTGAAAAGTCATTTTAGTCCAACGAGCTGGGACATCAATCGAGGGGAGGATACGATTATGAAAGCCTCTGATCTTCGGGAATGGATTGGAAAGATACCGCAGCTTAGGATATTAGGCGGGATTACAGCGCAGTATTGATTGAAGGGTGGGCTGTGTGCGGGCAAGCGCCAGACAATGCGGGATTGATAAGAACACCAGCTTCCGCTGGCGTCACCGATTTTTGACTTTACCGACAGCTGCCAAAGCCAATCATCTGGAAGGAGTTGTCGAAGCGGATGAAACTTTCTTTCCTGTTTCCTGTAAAGGACAGTGCCAGCTGGATTGACCACCGCGTAAACGCAGTAAACAAATCCATATGCGGGGTACAGGAAAAGATCAGGTGCCAGTGCGCTGATAGTGCACAACTGCTCGGGCGCAACAGCAGATTTTATGATGGATGCAATTGACAAGAAGGCAATTGAGCCTCCTTTACGAACTGTTTTGGAAAAAGATGTCATTTTCTGCAGTGATGGTGCGGCTGTTCATCGATCCGTGGCTTGCAGTCTTGGAATCACCTATCGTCCCGTCAATCTTGCTGCCGGGGTTCGAGTCATCGCTGGTGTCTATCATACTCAGAACGTTAACGCTTACCACAGCCGTCTCAAACAATGGATGAAATGATTCCATGGTATTGCAACCAGGTATCTGGAGAATTACCTGGGATGGTTCAGGTGGCTCGATTAACAGGAAAATCTCAGTTCACTTATTGCCGGACTGCAAGCCGCTCTCGGCCGGGAAAATCAGTTTCAACTGTTAACGAATATATAGCCATTAAATAGTCTATCTAATTGATGTTCTCTGATGCATTATGAAATTATTACTGCCAATGTAATTGGTGAAATTGCTCAAAGGCATTATCTATTTGAAAATCGGATCGATCCCCATCAATATTTCTTCATAGAGTTTATTTTGTTACGCTTCATTCGGGTATTCAGCAGCTCAATATTTTCAAAGTCTATATGATGGAGATTCGGCTTTCATGGTGACGAAAAATAGATCCAAGAGCCAGCCTCATAAGTGATAATCTCACCATTGTTATGGTTCCATAACAGAAAATAAGTACAACTTCTTCCTATCTTCATTTTTACTAATTCTTTAAGTAAAAAGCAATTTTATCTTCTTACAGCTATTCAATTTAAGAAGATGTGGTTTACAAAACAAACATCATAAAGTGGCCTCTAACCTTTGCAAAAGCAATCGCTATCACATTATGCCAGAGGCTTATACTTTGAGTTGCCAGGTGAAAACCCTTTTATTCATTTCCTTATTTTTTGAGGCGGATACTTATTATGAGTGACCTACTTTAGGGTAATGAATTAAGAGGACAATAGTGAGGATTTTGTTTATTATTTTTGTAAGTCTTATTTCTTCATCCCCAGCATTATCCGAACTAATCGAGCCTCCAGAGGAACAGCTTAATGCTTTTACTCAAGCACTTGGTATAGAAAAAACATCAAGCTTGTCAATCAAAGAAGCTGTTTATTTTGTACTATCACAACACCCAAGTGTAAAAAATGCCTTAGGCTTTGAGGAAAGAGCGAAAGAGATAATTAACATCTCAAAATCACGTTATTACCCTCAAATTAGTGGTGGTATTTCGTCCAGCTATGATAGATATCGGACCGGCCGCTACCAAAATAAATATTTGCAAGACATGGAATTAAATGTTGAACAAATGTTATATGACTTTGGAAAAACTTCAAATTCAGTAAAAAAATCAGAATACGGAAGCTTTAAAACGAAGGCGAGAACCCAGTTAATAGTTGAGAGGCTGATTGAGGAAGTTTCCAGAACAGTTATTGAGATTGTTCGGTATCAAAACTTAACTCGTTTGGCTCAAAAATTAGCTCAAGAGATCACCGGGCTAACAATATTAGTAGAAAAACGCCATGCAAAGGGTGCCAGTACATTATCTGATGTGCTGCAAGCCCGTTCACGCAAAGATTCTGCAAAAACATTGATTATTGAATCAAGGGCGCAACACAAGCAGTGGTTACAACAGTTGGCATTGTTAACAAATGTACAAATGTTGGTTTATGCCTCTCTCAAAGATTTTCCTGTTGAGCTGGAAAAAAGTTGCCAATTTAAAGATATTAAATGGGATCTGGTTCCAGAAGTAGTAATGGCTGATATGGCTGCTGAAGAAGCTTCTGTTGATATGGAATTAGCCAAAGCTCAAGAATGGCCAACACTGTTACTACAAGCTGGCATTTCTAGACCCATTAATGCAACGCCTATCCATGGCAGCCGATTTGATAATCATATTCAGTTAAGTTTTACCATGCCTCTTTATCAAGGGGGTGGTTTATCTGCAAATAAACGTGCTGCTGCCGGGGCACTGCGAGCAGCAATGGCTGAAACAATGGAAGTTAGGTTAGAAATTAGGCAGCGTTTAGCCGAGTTGGTAAGTCAGCATAAAAGTCTACAAGAAAGCAGTCAACTATTGAGAGAAAGAGTAAAAAATATAGAAGGGACTAAAGAACTTTACAAAAAACAGTATTTAGATTTAGGAACACGAACAATGGTTGATCTGCTCAATGCCGAGCAAGAATATCATCAGGCTCGGGTTGATGTCATGAATTACGTATTTGATATGAAAGTATTACAGGTGGAATGCGCTTTTATGCAGGGGTTGCTAGCACATGGTTTTGATGTAGCAGCATTATATTAATTTTTGTCTTTCCACCTTAGATATACCTATTAAATAGGTATAAATTTTTTATAAAGAGTTGAAGTAATGATATTGTTAGAGAAAACATTAAATGGAATAGCTCGTGAAGTACAGTTTGCAGATCAAGCGCTAGATAGTTCATATTTGGTAACGATCAATGCAAGACCTGGTGATATTGCAAATGTTTCACGTCAAGGAACGGATCTTGTTCTGATGTTTACTAATGGCCAAAAGATTGTATTATTTGGTTTTTTCGATATCGATGCTGAAGGTGAACACAGCGAGCTAGTTCTAAAAGATGAAACAGAATTATGGTGGTTAAATGGAAGCCATGAATTTGTTGAAATCTCTGCACAAGATGCATTGTTTGAAGGAGCAGCTCTGGATATTATATCAGGAGAAGGAGGATTAGATGCTGTTCCAGCCGCAGCATCTTCAGCTGCTGGTTTACCTTCCTGGGCATTAGGATTATTGCTTTTAGGCTTGGGAGGTATTGGGGCTGGTATTGCTGTCGCTTCTTCTGGTGGGTCACCAAAAAATTCTGACTCAGACAGCGACTCAGACTCAGACTCTGACAGCGACTCAGATTCCGATAGCGACTCCGATTCCGACAGTGACTCGGATTCCGACAGCGACTCGGATTCCGACAGTGACTCGGATTCAGATAGCAATTCTGACTCAGACAGTGACTCCGACTCTGATAGTGACTCCGACAGTGATTCGGATTCCGACAGTGACTCAGACTCAGATAGTGACTCCGACTCAGACTCAGACTCAGATTCTGACAGCGACTCAGATTCCGATAGCGATTCTGACTCCGATAGTGATTCGGATTCCGACAGTGATTCGGATTCCGACAGTGATTCGGATTCAGATAGCGATTCTGACTCTGACAGCGACTCAGATTCCGATAGCGACTCCGATTCCGACAGTGACTCGGATTCCGACAGCGACTCAGACTCAGACTCAGATTCTGACAGTGATTCGGATTCCGACAGCGACTCGGATTCCGACAGTGACTCGGATTCAGATAGCGATTCTGACTCAGACAGTGACTCCGACTCTGATAGTGACTCCGACAGTGATTCGGATTCCGACAGTGACTCAGACTCAGATAGTGACTCCGACTCAGACTCAGACTCAGATTCTGACAGCGACTCAGATTCCGATAGCGATTCTGACTCCGATAGTGATTCGGATTCCGACAGTGATTCGGATTCAGATAGCGATTCTGACTCAGACAGCGACTCAGATTCCGACAGTGACTCGGATTCCGACAGCGACTCAGACTCAGACTCAGATTCTGACAGCGACTCAGACTCAGATAGTGACTCCGACAGTGATTCGGATTCCGACAGTGACTCGGATTCAGATAGCGATTCTGACTCAGACAGTGACTCCGACAGTGATTCGGATTCCGACAGTGACTCAGACTCAGATAGTGACTCCGACTCAGACTCAGACTCAGATTCTGACAGCGACTCAGATTCCGATAGCGATTCTGACTCCGATAGTGATTCGGATTCCGACAGTGACTCGGATTCCGACAGCGACTCAGACTCAGACTCAGATTCTGACAGCGACTCAGACTCAGACTCTGACAGCGACTCAGATTCCGATAGCGATTCTGACTCCGATAGCGACTCCGATTCCGACAGTGATTCGGATT
The DNA here is from genome assembly GCA_006742785.1 of Nitrosomonas stercoris. Classification (NCBI taxonomy): domain Bacteria; kingdom Pseudomonadati; phylum Pseudomonadota; class Betaproteobacteria; order Nitrosomonadales; family Nitrosomonadaceae; genus Nitrosomonas; species Nitrosomonas stercoris. The sequence goes on from AP019755.1 coordinate 2,018,069, forward strand.
CCGACAGTGACTCGGATTCCGACAGCGACTCAGACTCAGACTCAGATTCCGACAGCGACTCAGACTCAGACTCAGATTCTGACAGCGACTCAGACTCAGACTCTGACAGCGACTCAGATTCCGATAGCGACTCCGATTCCGACAGTGACTCGGATTCCGACAGCGACTCAGACTCAGACTCAGATTCTGACAGCGACTCAGACTCAGACTCTGACAGCGACTCAGATTCCGATAGCGACTCCGATTCCGACAGTGACTCGGATTCAGATAGCGATTCTGACTCAGACAGTGACTCCGACTCTGATAGTGACTCCGACAGTGATTCGGATTCCGACAGTGACTCAGACTCAGACTCTGACAGCGACTCAGATTCCGATAGCGATTCTGACTCCGATAGCGACTCCGACTCCGATTCCGACAGTGACTCGGATTCAGATAGCGATTCTGACTCAGACAGTGACTCCGACTCTGATAGTGACTCCGACAGTGATTCGGATTCCGACAGTGACTCAGACTCAGATAGTGACTCCGACTCAGACTCAGACTCAGATTCTGACAGCGACTCAGATTCCGATAGCGATTCTGACTCCGATAGTGATTCGGATTCCGACAGTGACTCGGATTCCGACAGCGACTCAGACTCAGACTCAGATTCTGACAGCGACTCAGACTCAGACTCTGACAGCGACTCAGATTCCGATAGCGATTCTGACTCCGATAGCGACTCCGATTCCGACAGTGATTCGGATTCCGACAGTGACTCGGATTCCGACAGCGACTCAGACTCAGACTCAGATTCTGACAGCGACTCAGACTCAGACTCTGACAGCGACTCAGATTCCGATAGCGACTCCGATTCCGACAGTGACTCGGATTCCGACAGCGACTCAGACTCAGACTCAGATTCTGACAGCGACTCAGACTCAGACTCTGACAGCGACTCAGATTCCGATAGCGACTCCGATTCCGACAGTGACTCGGATTCCGACAGCGACTCAGACTCAGATTCTGACAGCGACTCAGACTCAGACTCTGACAGCGACTCAGATTCCGATAGCGACTCCGATTCCGACAGTGACTCGGATTCAGATAGCGATTCTGACTCAGACAGTGACTCCGACTCTGATAGTGACTCCGACAGTGATTCGGATTCCGACAGTGACTCAGACTCAGACTCTGACAGCGACTCAGATTCCGATAGCGATTCTGACTCCGATAGCGACTCCGACTCCGATTCCGACAGTGACTCGGATTCAGATAGCGATTCTGACTCAGACAGTGACTCCGACTCTGATAGTGACTCCGACAGTGATTCGGATTCCGACAGTGACTCAGACTCAGATAGTGACTCCGACTCAGACTCAGATTCTGACAGCGACTCAGATTCCGATAGCGATTCTGACTCCGATAGTGATTCGGATTCCGACAGTGACTCGGATTCCGACAGCGACTCAGACTCAGACTCAGATTCTGACAGCGACTCAGACTCAGACTCTGACAGCGACTCAGATTCCGATAGCGATTCTGACTCCGATAGCGACTCCGATTCCGACAGTGATTCGGATTCCGACAGTGACTCGGATTCCGACAGCGACTCAGACTCAGACTCAGATTCTGACAGCGACTCAGACTCAGACTCTGACAGCGACTCAGATTCCGATAGCGATTCTGACTCCGATAGCGACTCCGATTCCGACAGTGATTCGGATTCCGACAGTGACTCGGATTCCGACAGCGACTCAGACTCAGACTCAGATTCTGACAGCGACTCAGACTCAGACTCTGACAGCGACTCAGATTCCGATAGCGACTCCGATTCCGACAGTGACTCGGATTCCGACAGCGACTCAGACTCAGACTCAGATTCTGACAGCGACTCAGACTCAGACTCTGACAGCGACTCAGATTCCGATAGCGATTCTGACTCCGACAGTGACTCCGACAGTGATTCGGATTCCGACAGTGACTCGGATTCAGATAGCGATTCTGACTCAGACAGCGACTCCGACTCTGATAGCGACTCAGATTCCGATAGCGACTCAGATTCCGATAGCGACTCCGATTCCGACAGTGACTCCGACTCTGATAGCGACTCGGATTCAGATAGCGATTCTGACTTAGGATTGCGGAATATCGAAGCTGAGGCTGTGCTCGAGAAAGGAACAACCTATGAAGCACTGCCTCCGTCTCAAGATATGGATGAAAAATATGACACACTAGGCATTCGTATAGTTGATTTATTAAACCTAAACCTGGGTGATGACCAGCATCCACTGGTCACTTTTGAAGTAACCGAGGAAAAAAACGAAGTAGAGTTTGCGGTAAGTATTAAGGGTGTTCTGAATATTGGTGTACTAAATCAGTATGTTTTGATCCTTGAAGTTGAGGATGACGGTAGCTGGCAGCGCGTTGATAATACTTTAGGTTTTAGCAAAGGTATTTTAAATCTGAATGCGTTAACTGGAAAAGATGGTCAGGTTGAATTGGAAGGGCTACCTGAAGGGTCTTATCGGGCTACTCTGGTGCCTAATCCAGATTTAATCAATGTTGGCGTTGGGATTACCAGGAGTATTTCTGTTAAAGCAATCAGTTATGTTCCTGATGTAAGCCTTACAGTTATGTCAGCGGCTAATGGCAATTTCATTGTTGAATCTGTCATAGGTGATTCAGAGAATATTGAAGTTATGTCAGTGAGAGTCGATGGTACTACCTACCCATTGGCAGATAATACTATTCCTATACGGGGTAATTATGGTGAGCTAGAAATTTATAGCGATGGATCTTACACCTATACTCCGGATGTCAATCCGGAGGGTGAGGGCGATAAAACTGATATCTTTATTATCGGAGTGAGAAATGCTGAAGGTAACGAAGCAACCGCTGAGTTAGCGATTAATATCAGTGTTCAGGAAACTGGTGCTGATGCAGGTATTAGTGAGATTGATGATGGAACTTTTGATTTCATGGCTTTTGAAGAGGAGATTTCTTTAGGAGAAGAGTACTTGACCGCTACAACATCTGAAGATACTGATGATGAGCTTGCTGATATCCATTTAGTTGATGATGACGGTACTATTGAGTGGGTAGAAGGTGACTCTGATGAATCTGGTTCTTCTACTACAGATACTCCTGTACCGCTGGATCCAGCTGATGTGGATCTAATAGTTTCCTCCGCTACCGATTATTTTGATCATCTTGATGATCATGATGATTTGATTTAAGTGGCCGGGATTAAAAGCACTGGGTATACAGCCCAGTGCTTTTTGTATTATTTGATCTATCGATCATCTTTTTGCTTGATTTTTATGCATTTATGCAACATAAAATCCTAAAATATCACGCCTAATTAATAGTTCGCAAGATGAAATAAGAATTTACAGGGGGATTTGATGGTAGAGCCTGCTAATGCACAATTGTATACACCATGGATAGAAGCCATTCAAATTGTAGGCCAGCATTATCGTTTAACTGTTTCAGTACAACAATTGAAGCTTGCGGTTATATGGGAGAAAGAACATGATTTTGGTTATGTATTGCGACGTATAGCAAATGAAGCAGGTCTTTATTCTAAACAACTTAAATTAATAAAACATAGTGATCTGAATATCTGGCGTTTACCATTAGTTGTGCAATTACATAATGGTCAGGTTGCTGTAGTTGAACGGGTAAATTCGCAAGAAAATCTTAGCCTTCGCTATAGTGGAGATCAAGGCTTGTTGAGCGAAATAACAAAAGAAAAATTATTACAACAGGTAAAAATTGCATTTGTAATGCGTCCCATACGGGCCGCTCGCGATGCCAGAGTTGATGATTATATTCAACCATATGAGGAAGGCTGGCTAAGACGAGCGATCTTGGTAGATTGGCGTCTATATCTACATTTATTTGTTGCTTCTTTCTTGATTAATACGCTCGGACTCGCAGGCATAATTTTTACACGACAAGTTTATGATCGTGTGATACCAGCGGAATCTTATCCTACACTTTATGTGTTATTTACGGGGGTCTTGGTTGCGCTGGTTTTTGTATTTGTTTTTCGTATTCTACGTGCCAAAGTGGTTGATATGATGGGTAAGCGCGCAGATTTGCGGATATCGGATAAAGTGTATGGGCATGTTTTGCGTATACGCAATAGCGAACGACCTCTGTCTACCGGAAGCTTGATTGCTCAAGTAAGGGAATTAGATAATATTCGTGAGATATTGACTTCCACAATTCTGACAGCTGTAGCTGATGTGCCGTTCTTTTTGCTTTTTTGTGTCGTATTTTGGTTTTTTGCTGGTGAATTAGTTTGGGTACCAGCAATAGCTGTTTTATTGATGGTATTACCTGGTTTTTTGGCTCAACCAGCTTTAAAAAAATATGCAACTCAGGCTCTACGTGAGAGAAGTTTGAGTAATGCTATTTTAGTTGAAGCAATTCAAGGATACGAAGACATTAAAACCACACAATCTGAGTTGCGTTTTCAGAATCAGTGGAACAATTTTAATAGTGCTGTTGCAGAGGTGTCGTTACGATTACGTTCTTTAACAAATTGGTTGAATAGCTGGACGAGCATAGTACAGAATTCTGTCTTTGCAGTAATAGTCATGGCCGGTACTTTTAAAGTAATCGATGGAGATTTGAGTGTTGGCTCGTTAATTGCCGCTTCTATTTTAGGTGCACGCATGTTATCCCCCATGACTAAATTAACTTTAGTGTTGACTCGTTGGCAACAGGCAAAAATAGCTTTTGCTAGCATAAATAAGATTCTGGCATTGCCTTTGGATGATACTTCTAGAGAAGATGGACATATTCATGTTCCAAATATCCAAGGAAATTATAAATTTAAAAATTGCAATATTGTATATCGCTCAGAACAAACTGTGCCGGTGCTGACAATTAATAATCTGCGTATACAGCCAGGTGAAAAAATAGGATTGCTTGGACGTAATGGAGCCGGAAAGTCTACATTATTACAGACTTTATCAGGATTACTTCTTCCTGTGTCAGGTGAAGCTACTTTGGAAAATGTGAGCTTGGCGCATATTGGTAGTATCGATATTCGGAGAAATGTTGGGTTTCTAAGCCAAAATGCTACTCTATTCTACGGAACAATTCGTGACAATATTACGATGGGTGCCCCGTTAGCAACAGAGCAGGAAATCATCTTTTCTTTGCAAATGACGGGAGCATTAGAGTTTGTTCAACGTTTACCAACAGGCTTAGATTACATCATAAGCGAAGGAGGGCGGGGACTATCGGGCGGACAAAGGCAAGCATTGTTATTGTGCCGGTTAATTTTACGTGATCCTAATATTTTACTGCTGGATGAGCCAACTTCTGCTATGGATGATTCTACGGAACACCATTTTATCCAGCAGTTAGCTCAGTGGGCTCGAAATAAAACCTTAGTTGTCGCAACACATAAAGTGCGTGTTCTGGAGTTGGTAAACAGAGTTATTGTCATGAGCCAGGGTAGGATTAGTCTTGATGATAACAAGCAATTTGTTTTGGAAAAACTTAGGAAAAAGGGGAATCGTATTCCGCAAAGACAGTAGACATACTGACTAGTAAGCCACAGAGAAAATAAATGTAGATGTTTATATGGAAGAAGTGTTGTTACATAATTATAAGCATGATTTGCAAGATCATCATGATGATATAAGTGAAGCAAAGATTTTGCGTTCCCAACGAATTGTATGGGCGGCTGGTTTACTATTGCTTATATTATTGATATGGGCATATCACGCTAAGCTTACAGAGGTTTCAACAGGTTCCGGCCGAGTTATTCCAACTTCTAGAGAGCAAATTATCCAATCTCTTGAAGGGGGAATCGTGTCAGAACTTTATACGCGTGAAGGAGAGGTTGTCGAGCCTATGCAGGTATTAGCCCAGCTGGATCTTACTAAGACTGAGGCCACGGTGGGAGAAAGTGCTGCTAAATATCGAACCGCTTTGGCTAGTGTAGCTCGCTTGGTGGCCGAGGTAGAGGGAGGGAAGTTATCTTTTCCAGAAGAGCTATCTGAATATACAGAATTAATAGAGGCGGAAACGCGATTATACAATACGAGAAGACGTGGCCTACAAGAAACTCTTGCAGGATTGAAACAATCGCTTGCAATTGTTAGCAAAGAATTAAACTTAACAGAATCATTAGCCAAAGCAGGGGCAGCTAGCCAGGTAGAGGTACTTAGATTACGAAGACAAGCTACTGATATTCGCCTTAAATTGACCGAGAAACAGGTTGAATATATGGTTCAGGCACGTGAAGAATTGGTTCGAGCACGTGGTGAAATTAAAGCATTAGAAGAAATAATAAAAGGACGTACTGATTCTTTATCCAGACTGACTTTACGCTCACCTGTTCGTGGGGTGGTAAAAGATATTGAAATCACTACAAAAGGGGGGGTGATTCCACCAAACGGGCGCTTGATGGTTATTGTGCCGATTGATGATAAATTGCTAGTTGAGGCACAAATCTCACCACGTGATATTGCTTTTATCCGACCAGGTCTTGAAGCAAAAGTGAAAATTTCCGCCTACGATTACTCTGTTTATGGCGCATTGGATGGCTTGGTAGAGACTGTCTCACCAGATACTATTAGGGATGAATTTAACCCGGATAATTTTTATTATCGTGCTTTTATAAGAACCAATGAAGATGCGCTAGTTAATGATAAAACTGGACAGCGCTATCCTATTGTTCCGGGCATGATGGCTGTAGTAGATATCAAAACAGGTGAAAAAACTGTGTTTGAATATTTAATGCGTCCTATCAGATATTTTGAAGAAGCTATGCGTGAGCGCTAGTGTCTGGAATTTTTTAAAAATCCTTCCAATTCAAATGTTATGTCACTTTCAAATTTGCTAATCAAAGCGCATGAAGTACTTTCTACTAAAACAAAGAATCTCCTTTTTCGATTAGGGGAGCAAGACGCACAAATTGTTTTATTTTTTTCTTTATCTAATGGTAAAACCCGTGCAAAAGTAGGACAGGTTAAGGGAAAATCATTTATCGATGTCTGGAAACGAGGAGCGATACTAGCTCAACAGCTGGCAGATAAAAACAAAATGATTGTACGATGGCTGAGAATCGACTGGATTACATCAGCTGAATCTATGAGTTGGGAGAAATTTAATAGCCAATACTTGACAAAAAATAAGCGCGGTTATTTTCGTTATGGCATATCTTTTGATGATGCATTCAAATGCGCATTTCTAGAGCAGGAATTAAACGCAAATGCAATGTTTTATATGGGCAGCAAAACTTCTACCGCGTGGTTTAACGAAAAAAATTTTATGCGGTACGCCCGCTCGCGTTATGGTTCAAAAATATCTATAGATTTCAGTTCTTCTGTCCCTGTGATTATGTTTGCTACGCAAGGTGTTTTTGTGGCGAATGATCCAGCTCTCTGTAATATTCCTGGGAATGAATATCCGCAGTGGCTTGCTGAGCCTGATCTCAATAGCGGGAGACGGCAAATCAAGTATTTAAGTGTTGATAATGTTTATTCTTTAATTTTGAGTGGTTCGAAATTCTTGGCTCGTCAGGTGAATAAGGAAGGCAAATTTATTTATGGCTATTTCCCATGTTTTGCTATGAAAATACCAACTTACAATTCTTTGAGGCATGCTAGTACAACTTATTCCATGATCGAGGCTTGGGAGTTAACTCAGGATAATACCTTATCGTTATCAATTAAACGCGCATTACATTATCTAGCTGAATCTATTATTCGTCGTTATCCGCAAGAGGATGGCTCAGTTCTTGCCTACAACGTGGATCTAAATGGAGAGATAAAGTTGGGAGCTAATGCAGTCAGTTTGTTAGCTATGGTGAAATATACTGAGGTTACCAATGATGAGCAGTATTTACCATTGATGGAATCACTTGCCTTAGGAATCGCACGCATGCAAGATCCTGAAACCGGAAGGTTTTTCCATGTTCTAAATGCTTCTGATTTAGATATAAAAGAGAAGTTTCGTATTATTTATTATGATGGTGAAGCGGCTTTTGGTTTGATGCGCCTTTATGGTATTACTAAAGATCCGCGCTGGTTGGCAATAGTAGAAAAAGGGTTTAAGTATTTTTTAGCGGCAGAGCATTGGAAAGCTCATGATCATTGGCTATCCTATTGTGTAAATGAGCTTACATTGTATAAACCAGATGAAAAATATTTCAGATTTGGAGTGCAAAATATAGCTGGGCACCTGGATTTTATTATTCACCGTATTACTACTTACCCCACATTGCTAGAGCTTTCAATGGCTTTTCACAGTATGTTGATACGTATACAGAAAATGCCAGAGATGCAACACATATTAGCGGGCTTTAGTGTTGATAAATTTTATCAGGCTCTGCATTATCGAGCACACTATCTACTAAATGGTTTCTTTTGGCCTGAGTTTGCTATGTATTATGCAAAACCAAGCCAGATTGTTGGTAGTTTTTTTATTCGCCATCACGCTTTTAGAGTGCGTATTGATGATGTAGAGCATTATCTTTCAGGATTTATAGCCTACTGGAAAATGTTAAAGGAACAAGAAAAAGATATAGGGTATGCTGCTCCCCAGCCGTCAATATTACCACTACGCTAAGGTGGCAGAATAAGTGTTGTAAAAAAGATTATGCCTAAATATTATTTCTGTAATATTGATTTTGCTAAACACCTGACAGGAATTGAACGTTCATCTATACAGCGGGCAAATTTATTTGTTGAGCATTTAAATATTGTTCCGCAAATGCTTACCTTGAAGTTAAATCTAGATTCGCATGTGGTTTGGGAAGAGTATAAGTTGGCTGGTCTAGTAAATCATAATATTCCGCTAGTTAATATGTATGATGATTTACTAAAAATCTCCGAGGGCGCACATTTACCCGCTACTTCGCTGATATTTAGTAACGGTTGGAATGTTCTGGACGTAGAAAACATCAAGGTGCCCCATCAAAAGATCTATCACCCTAATGGCGTGATGAGGATGTATATTGTCTGGAGAGATGTAAAAAAAACCATTCCATATTATATCAATTATTTTGTTAATAAAAAGAAGGCGCGAAGAGACAAGTTTAATCGATATGGACAACTTGCGGTGACTCAGTATTTAGGAGAAAAAGAGCGTGTTTTAAAAGAAGATTGTTACACACCCTCTGGGTTATTTTGTATTTCTCGTGTTTTTGATGCAAACACCAGAAAGTTAAATTTAATTCAATGGTTTGATCATGCTTCAGGAGAGTGTTTTATCTTTTATAAAGAGGAAGAGTTAGCTGGAGAATGGCTCAAGAGAAGATTTTTTGATGAAGGGAATATATTTTTTATTGATAAACATAGATCTTGGTCAAAACCTTTAAATGATTTGAATAAGGTTATCCCTCAACGTATTATTTCTGTAATCCACAGCATCCATATTAGTGACCCTTATGAGGATGTTAAAGAAGGGCGACTTAATAGCAATTATCGCAATATATTAAACAGTACGATACCAGTAGAGCGTTGTATCGTATTAACCCCTCACCAAAAAGAAGATATTCATCACCGCTTTAAAGATACATCTTATAAGTTGAATTGTATTCCGCACTCACTCACAATACCGAATATATTTCCGATATTTGAAGAGCGTGACCCAAATTTGTTAGTAGCAGCGATACGTTTGTCGAAAGAGAAACGTATCGAAGATATGCTCCATATTATGAGGCTTGTTTCGGAATATCATCCTGAAAAAAGATTGGAGATTTATGGTGAAGGGCCTGATAAGAAGAAAATTCAAGCGCTAATTAAAGAGTTAGAGATTGAGAATTTTGTAATTGTAAAAGGTTATCGTCAGGATATTGATAAGATTTTTTCTCGGGCTGCAATTTCTCTCTTGACCAGTCGCATTGAAGGCTTCTCATTGGCAACTTTAGAGAGTCTTGCACAAGGTTGTCCTGTGTTATCTTACGATATTAAATATGGACCAGCAAGTATGATTATTCACGAGCATAATGGGTGGCTGATAGAAAATGGAAATATAGAATCTGCTGCAAAAATACTGATTTCTATTTTTAATACGCCACAAAAACTGAAGGCTATCTCCCGGAATGCATATGTTTCAACACGTAAGTTTAGTTCTGAATTGATTGCCTCTCGGTGGGCATCAGTCTTGGGATTGGTTCAGTAAATATTATTATTTTTTAGCAGATGAATACCGCAGCTGCTTCATCCACTGAAATCCAGGGTTTTGATAAAGAAAGTAAATTAATCCTGCATTATATGCTCGGAGTTGCTGTTCGTACTGCTTGGCTTTAGCCAGATAGCCTGCTTTTTTGCAGCTTGTGCTGCCAGTGAAATACCATTACGTCGGTTGGGTGTGCGTTGCAGAGAAGCTTCCAGTTCTCTTAGAGCCCGTTTACGATCTCATCATTATTCCTTACGATACGTGGATGAAGAGAACAAAATATGCCGGTGATATTAGCAAAGAGAAGTTTGCCGAGATAGAGCCGCTATTGCGTAGCGTGAGGCGCAGCACCAAACCCACGACAATAGATATTTGTATGAAGTATTTTGTGCTGTGCTGTATCTGCTGCGTACTGGTTGCCAGTGGAGATTTTTGCCCGGAGAGTTTCCCAAATGGCAGAGTGTATATGCCTATTGGCGCAAATGGAATGAGCCTGACCAGCACGGCGTGAGCGTGCTGGAGCAGGCATTAAAAAAATCAGGTTGGCGCGGCCCGAGAGAAACTGGGGCGCAACGCTTGCAGCACGTTCTTGATTGTGGACGCGCAAAGCGTGAAGAATACAGACACGGCTGACCAGAAAGGCTATGACGCCGGCAAGAAGGTGTCGGGCATCAAGCGCCATATCGCTGTTGATACCTTGGGGTTGCCGCACGCCATTGCAGTGACGACAGCGGAAGTGACTGACCGTGACGGTGCATTGCAGGCCTTGAAGCGTTGCAGATCGAGTTTAGGGCAAGTACAAGGTTTGCTGTGTGACAGTGGCTATACTGGAGCACCATTTGCCGAAAGTGTGCAAGAAATTCTGGGCAAACCTGTCACCGTGCAGATCGCCAAACGCAGCAAACTGCATACCTTCAAGGTTATGCCCAGGCGATGGATAGTGGAACGTAGTTTCGCCTGGCTGGAAAAGTGCCGAAGATTATGGAAAAACTGCGAACGTAAACTTGATACCAGCTTGCAGCTCATTCATTTGGCTTTCTTGGCACTATTACTCAGAAGATCGTAAACAGGCTCTTAGTGTGAGTTAGAAACTGGTCAATAAGTAATCAGTGCACTATAATATTCTACATATGCGTTATGGGTAACATTAACGTGAAGCGATAACTCCTCTTTCATAAGATCACCAGATCTTAATCTCTTCAGAGTCAAAATAATAATATTCACATAGCTATTTCTTGTAGCTATGTAGTCGCCGACTATTTTCGTCGCCAGATACTCATCAACTTGGTGTGGCAACCCTAAGTCAACATATGACTTTTGATTGATTTAACTGTTCTTGTTAAGAATAAAATAGAAACAGAGGTATTTAAAATATGAGTGTAAAACCTAAAATAATGCTTTCTTCGCTTGATGCGGAAAGATTAGAAATATTATTAGAATCTCTGCCTGAAAATGCCTTTCCAGGCAGAGAAGATTTAGAAGCCGAACTTGCACGTGCTGACGTAGTTGACCCGGAAGAAATTCCATCTACGGTAGTTACTATGAATTCCACCGTCAAATTTGAGGTGACTTCCTCCACTGAAGCATTCTGTCTCACTTTGGTTTACCCCAAAGATGTTGATACCAGCGGGAAAACCATTTCGGTACTTGCACCGGTTGGTAGCGCGTTACTTGGATTGTCGCAAGGAGATGAAATAGAATGGCCCAAACCAGGTGGGGGAGTGCTGCGTGTGCGTATTATGGAAGTCACTTATCAGCCGGAACGGTCGGGCAAATATTATCGATAATTTGTTCGTTTCAGTTCTGATTCGTAGCCATCTTCCTACAATCAACAAGCGCTTAAATTTTCAATAAGCCCATGACGAATAACAAACAACAAGCAACCATTTTGGCCATTGATCAGGGAACCAGCAGCACACGCGCCATCCTGTTTTCAGAAACGTTGGAAGTGCTGGCAATACAGCAAAAAAAGTTACAGCTATATTATCCGCACAAAGGTTGGGTTGAGCAAAACCCAGAAACAATTTGGCAAGATACTCTCGAAGTTTGTAAACAGGTGCTAGCAGATAAAGTAGCAACAGTTGCTGCAATCGGCATTACTAATCAGCGTGAAACCACCATTTTGTGGGAACGTAACACCGGAAAACCCATTTATCCAGCAATTGTTTGGCAAGATCGTCGCACTGCAATCGATTGTGAACGACTAAAAACAGCTGGTAACGAGGCAATGGTAACAGCTCGGACCGGATTGCTCTTTGATCCCTATTTCTCAGCCACTAAACTTGCCTGGTTGCTGGATAATGTTGCTGATGCGCGCGCCAGGGCAGAGCGTGGAGAATTGGCATTTGGAACAGTGGACAGTTATCTGCTATGGCAGCTAACAGGCGGTAAAGTACACGCAACCGATGTCACAAATGCAGCACGAACATTATTATTTAATATTGTTGAGCAGAAATGGGATGCAGAACTGCTGGCATTATTTAATATTCCAGATGCAGTTTTACCAATAGTGCTCGATAATGCTGCTGAGTTCGGCAAGACTGATACTTCTCTATTCGGTAGAGAAATTCAAATTGGAGGAATGGCAGGGGATCAGCATGCAGCCTTGATAGGGCAAAGATGTTTTCGACCAGGCATGGTCAAATCTACTTATGGCACCGGTTGTTTTGCATTAATGAATATCGGAGCAACCTTCAGAGCCTCGCAGCATCGTTTATTAACAACACCTGCCTATCGTTTAAATGGACGCACGACATATGCCATTGAAGGCTCCATTTTTATCGCAGGCGCGGCAATACAATGGTTGCGCGATGCGTTAGGCTTCTTTCAGGAAGCTGCTGCTAGTGAAGCATTGGCATTAAGCGTTCCTGATAATAACGAAGTTTATTTCATCCCGGCCTTCATTGGCCTAGGTGCACCGCATTGGCGTCCTGATGCACGTGGCATCATCAGTGGTTTATCAGGAGAAACGACAAAAGCACATATCGTTCGCGCAGCATTAGAGGCGCAAGCGTATCAAACACTAGATTTAATGACAGCTATAGAAGCGGATGGTCAACACCAAGCAGATGTAATACGCATAGACGGCGGCTTGACCGCCAATCAATTCATGTGCCAATTTCTGGCCGATATGTTGAATAAACCAATAGAAGTACCCCAAACGACTGAAGCAACAGCACTAGGAGCAGCTATTCTGGCCGGCTTAACAGCTGGTGTGTTTGCCTCGCTGGAAGCAACTGAACGATACTGGCAACGCGACAAAATTTATTCGCCCATCATGCCAAAAGCTGAAAGAGAACGCTTATACACAGGCTGGAAAACAGCGTTACAGTCACTCATATCCATCTAACAGAATGCAGCAAAAACAGAACAATTTTGGCCTGTTGTTGAGATTTAACATAAGCAGAATTTCCCGAATTTGGCCCAGGGAAAAACAACTGCTCAATTTCGTATAATTTATATTATGTAAAATAGAAAGTTATGGAAAAGCAAAACAAATAGCGAAAGATGTTTGTGCTCTGCTGGATAGATTGTTCACTCCTGTTGGATCATTGAGGTTAGCATGCTGAAAGTACCAGCATTTTTTTATACCCGCCAAACGCGGGTATTTTTTTGCCTGGAGAATAATAAGAATGGATGATTTGCTGTTCGGTGTGAGTGTTGAGATGTTGCAAGAAGTCACTGGTGAAGATTTGCGTGTGATCAAGCAGTGGAAAAAAGGCACAAGGAGGCTGTCAGAACCGGCAAGAAAGCTGGTAAAAATGTTTGTGTATGGTGATGCCAGTGATTTGCTGGGAAAGGGCTGGAATGGCTTCTATTTCAGAGATGGGCTGTTGTATGTTCCAGAGTGGCGTAACGGGTTCGGGGCAAATGATATACGCGCCCTGTTCTTTCGGTGTCAGTTGGTGTTTTGCTTGGAGAGCGAGGTTAAGCTGTTGAAGGATGAGCTTGAGCGAAGGAACAGGGAGATGGATGCGTTAGAGGTTAAGGCAGATTTTTATAGGCGGCAGATGCAGCTGGAGAGCCGCATGGGTTTGATGCTGGAGAGATGTTTCAATTAAAGAAATAACGTACAGAGAGATTGGACTAATCAAATAATCTGCGGCCTCTTCTCGCTCGTGGAAGAGCGTAGAACCCTCCGGGCAGTCAAGGGCTTCGCAAGTTGCTCGCTGAGCTCGCAACCCTTGACTGTGATACGCCTGCTGATACTCGCCAACCCCAAACCCCTGTTGTGTAGGGCATCAAGTTTCCGCTGACGATTCGCTGCGCTCACATCAGCTACGGAACCGGCGGTGACGATTCGCTGCGCTCACATCACCTTCATGCGGGACGCTCGCAAGCTCGCGCCCGAAAACCTTCGGGGTATGACCCGCTACGCAAAGCCCTGCGGTACGGCCTGCCGGCCTAGGCGCGCGCACGGCGCGCCAGCCTCGGGCATTTGCTGCTGGTCTTCCCTATTGCGCCCGCTGCGCGGCCGCGCGCCTGCTACGCAGACGCCAACCCCAAAACCGTGCGCACTTTTCGGGAGATGAAGCTATTCCCTCATACGTGCTTACTACAACGGGCGCCCAAAGCGCCCCGCTAGCATCGGTAGGAAGAGAAACAAGCTATAGGTCAACTTCATTGCGGCCCTTACGGCCGGGCCAGCCGGACGACACAGCTTTGCGGCATGTTTCAGGGGGTATGACTAGCTTTTCTGCTGAAAGGCCGTAGCAGACGCATTTATTTACATTGGATATGCAGGATGAGATTTTTGACCAGTCAATTGTGCTCGTGACAACGGCATAGGATACAGGCTGGTCAAGCTTCTCGGAGGGTAAAGCTATCTCCTCGTACGCTTTCCCGACGTCGGTCGCCAAAGGCTCCCCGCTCATTTCATCAGAGGGAAGCCCAGCAGTACGATCAATTATGCCGTGCTTGAAAGAGAAACTCGCATAGACCAGCGCTATGAGGGCAATCGGAGCGATAAAGGCCATAAGCGGTTTACGCCGTTTCTGCTTAACATGCATGCTCGCAGAGCGATAAAGACCATAAGCTTCTTTAGGTAGCTCATAACGTTGCTTCACTGCCTTCAGCTTGCTGCTGGTTGCCCTGACCGTCGCACAGTATTCAGGCCATTCGTAACGTTTGCGCCCGTGCCAATCTGCAACCATGTGGATGTGCTTATCGACTACAGCCAGTACCTGCCTGTGTATCAACTGCGGCGCTTGGGTGATGAGTACGAATTCTAGCCCATGGTGACGATGTTTGGTGAGGTACTTTACGTCCTCTCCCGGCTCTTTCGAGCCGGAAGCGGGCCAGAGGTACTGGACCTCATCAATCACGATCAAGGCACCTTCAGTTATGTTACTCAACACCGATGGCTTTTCATCATCCGGGATGGGTATGCCGCTGGGATTTTCCACTTCAAGCGTTTCTCGTTCAGCCCACTTCTTCGCTTGACCGTAGCTCATCGATATAGACGGCAGTTTGAGTTCTGGAATACCAACGGTATAAACAACCCTATCGGCTTCTATCGCTGGTTTGATGATGTTCCATACTGCATATATTGTTTTACCAGCACCGGGCGCTGCGGTAATAAGCGTAATACTCATTTATTGAGCAAGCCAAGCGTTTTACGCTGCACTTGAAAGGCAACGCGGAATGTGATAGCCGCTGAAATAATGCCCAGACATTGGCCAAGGCCAGCAAGGTTAGCCAAGCTTGCCGCCGCAGATGGTATGCCAGCATATTGAGTCTGAAGGTAAGTCAGGGCTGCTGTTACACCAACGGAAAGACCAGCGTAACTGATGACACCAATGCCCAAAGATGTCAGCACACGGATCGCAAGCGGGCCAACAGCAGCCTCAAGAAACGCGCCCAGTGGTATCAGAATATTCATTTGTTACTCTCCCCTACTACGAGACACGCCCGCAACGATAAAAAGTGCGGTGACAGACGCAAGCAGCACGAAGATCGGCCGAAGGTCAGCAGCAGCTTCACAGGCTGGCTCATAGCTTATTGCGTAGCTTCGGCCTTGCAGAGTTAAGGTTTCATCAGGCGGGCATGTGCCTTCACCCCAAGAGACAGGCGTTTCAAGCTGGACATCTATTTCTTCAGTATCAAGCTGTACGTCAGAGACGTTATCAAACGATATATCAGTGTCTTCAGCAGCCTTCGGCTGCTCAGTATCAGCGGTTGACGTTTGGGTACTAGTGATCTGGTTATTTTCATTGTAGTTAGTGATTGTGGTGATCTCAGTGACGTTGTAAGTCACTTCGGTTGTTGTACTGGTGTCTTCAACTTTGACGGTTTTGGTTTCAATCTGCGTGCCGGTGACGTTTCCAAGTTCGTCCTTGGTTTGTGAAGAAATTTGAGAGATTTGCTTGGTTACCGGTGCCGATTGAGTTGAACCGTCAACCGGCACAGGGCCATTGGAGTTATAGAGGCTCTCTGCTACTTGCTGGGGTTGAGCAGCAAGTTTCGTTTCTGCCGTTGTCCAATCGGCCTCATTAGCCGGTCGAGTACCGCCTACCGCTGGCTCATAACCGCCATAGTGCCTTAAGTCAACGGTTGAACAACTATTAGGATTCGATGTTAAACAATGTCGATAGACGACGCGAAGATCATAGGAGCCCCCAGCGCCTGGGTAAGAATAACCAGCGTAAAAGGTGCAAGTACCATTAGTATTCAAAACGCAAAGGGTATTGGCATACGTATCTTCAAAATTACGGTTTCCATTAGAACCGCCACTGCCTGAACCCTCATAAATGCGCCAATACCCGCCCGTAACCTGGGTGTAACTAGCCTCTTCATCAAGGTCGCTAATCCTAAAATTGCCATTGTCGTAACAGATTTGCGCGAGATCGCAAACAGTATCGTACAAAGCGATTGCGGTTCCTATTGCGGGCAGAGTCTTTAGAAAGCGAGTTGCTGCCTTGGCAACTTTTGTTGGCGGGATGGGGAGGGATTTTTCAACCGGAACGGGAAAATTTCCCTTGGATGTGGAGACGTTGAGATCCTTGGAAAGCCCGGCGTCAGGGTACATGATCGAGGTAGTGCCGTTGCCGCGTGTCATGTGTAAATCACCGTCAATTACTTTGAGCTCGCCCCATGAAGGGGCATACGTGGCTGCTTGAGTTGGTGAGTAGAAGGCACCAAGAACAGCGCAGATGATCAGCTTCGCAAGAGTATCCATGCTGCTCCAACAATCGCTAAAATAACAGCCATGGTGTTGGCATCAATCTCTGAAAACATAAAACCTCATTAAAAGACCGTGCGCACTACTCGGGAGATAAACCTTTTCCCTCGTACGTGCTTACTACGAAAGGCGCTCAAAGCGCCCCGCATAGCAACGGTAGGATAAAACCCTCAACTTCTCAAAAGAACAGCAACCTGCTTAATAGCCCAAGCAGCAACCCATACACCAACGACTAGCCAGGCGAGTTCTATTCCATCCAATAGTTGCTGATCAGGATCGCAAGCGATCTGACCGGGGGTGTAGTTAGT
The DNA here is from genome assembly GCA_006742785.1 of Nitrosomonas stercoris. NCBI lineage: Bacteria > Pseudomonadati > Pseudomonadota > Betaproteobacteria > Nitrosomonadales > Nitrosomonadaceae > Nitrosomonas > Nitrosomonas stercoris. The sequence goes on from AP019755.1 coordinate 2,035,691, forward strand.
TGTGGTTGTAACCGGGCCTAATAAACCTTGGGAGGTTTTCTTGAGTGTGATCTTTGATGCATCAGCCTCACAGCTGAAAAAGGCTGTTCCATCAGGTGATACGGTTGGGCAGTCACTGGCGACTGCTTGATGATACTCAATAACAGTTGGGTAACACTGCCTTTTGTAGTAACTGCCCATGGATCAACCCCTTAGAATACGCGCTGAATCCATTTGAATACCTTGATGCCAATGATGACAGCAAGGATCAAGCCGCCAGCAGTGGCAATATCAGCTTCAGCGCCTTCAATTGCATCGGTAACAGCTTCTGGCAAGGCAGCAAAAGCTGATGTGCCAAACAGTGCCAGAGGAGTTGCCAGTGCTAAGTATTTAACTTGTTTCATTTTTCAGTCCTTAAAAAGTTAATGGAAATGGTGTAATACACACCCGGCAGCCCTGTTACTGCATAAAAGGGCTGAAAGCTGGGTACTACTCGTTCGAGACGAGGCGCAAGGCTCGTTCTTCTAGGTAGGAGTCATCAAATCGGTACCAGTCAGGGGGGCTGATTGGTTTGAGTTCGATTACGTTGACTTTGGTTGGGAATTTGACGATGTTGCGGGGTTCGAGGATGTCAAGGCCGTATTCGCGGAGGATTTTGGCGTGACGAAACAAAGTAGCCCTGGAAACAAGAGTACGGACATCCTCGCCCCCCATCCATGCTGCTGCTGTCATGCGGTAACGGGGAGGTATGGCGTCGAGAATGTCAGGTTCGTCGGAACGGTCAACCGTTTTGAGTATTTCTGTTTCATGTTCATAAATGTGTTCTATTTGCTCTTGTGTGATGTCTTCAAAATCGTTCATTTCAAATTGCCTCAATCTATGACGTTTCAGTTCTAACTCAACCCGGACAATGCCATTGTCACGGCACCATTGGTAAACCGGGTGATCTTTTTTCATGCCGTGCTTTTCAAGCTCAATATGCTTGATATAAGCTTTAAACATTCTGCTGCCATTTGACCACCAGACGGATTCATCGCCAGCAGCACCTTTTTTCATTCGTCGAAGTGATTTGGCGGAAAGCCAGCGAATGAATGCTCTGGCCTGCGATTCCGAGCCGGTAGAATAATTCGCGGTGATGTCCAGACGTGATACTCGCGCATGTAGCGGTTCGCGGAAATCACCTGGAATTGGTTCAGCGGTGAGTTTTGGCAGTCCTTTATCCAGCAGGAAGCTTTCAAGTTTGCTCTTAGTTTCCCGCCAGCCATAGTTGAAGAGGTTATCGCAACGAGATAACCGGCCAATGTTTCCACTGAATGATACATAGACGCCGTTAGATGAGACTTTGACAGAAGTGCCATGTGAGGCACCAAACGTTGCTGGAATAGCTCGTTCATAACGTGGTATGCCGTTGTGGTCATAAAGTACTGATGCTCCTCGACAGAGGACGGGCAGCCCGATGCCCCTGTCCTGACATTCAAGCGCAAATGATTTACCAACGGTGATCCAATCGACAAAGATTGCATGATTCATATCCTTAACCTTGAAATTCCCATAATGGGAATGATGTACACACCGAAAAAGTGAAAATTAATGCTTTAATTAGTATCAAATAGTCTCAAATTGAGACTGAAGTACGTAGTGTTACTAGTACTTCGCGGGGGCGATCGCTTTTCGCTGCGTCGCTGCGCTCCTCGCTCAAAGCTCTCCCCCGCTCCCCGCTTTAACGCGCCGGGGTCGGTGTTGCTACGAATCCGGTAACTACTTGCTTTAATTCGTTAAAGAGAACTACCGTGGAGAATTGAAGTTCCAGTATTCGGGGTTCTTTGAGGTCGGAGAATTTGGGGTACGCTTCGGGATCTAGTGATAGTTCGGCTACGTCATAGCCGTAGCCGTCGAGTGTGAAGCTTTTGGATGCGAATTGGGAGAACGGCAAGGCTATAGTCAGGGTATATATTTCATATGGCTGTCCGGTCTTTTTGCTGATGCCTTGTGATCGCTTTGCATTTAATACCAACGCTTTCATTGTGTTTTCCTTTTTATGATAATTGAGTGGATGCTTTACAGACTTATGCTTGGTCTGTACGATAATTGCCCGATCAAACAGTAACAATTCGGGCTCGATAATATAGAGTAACAATTAGGGCTGTCAATAGGAGAGAAAAATGGAACTAAGAAACTACATAGAAACAGCAGAGAGAAAGGCAGGCAAACAGATAGAACTGGCAAGAATCCTTGACGTATCAGCCGCACACATAAGAATGGCAAAAACCGGAAAAAGAGGATTGCCAGACGCGGTTTGTATTGTGATAGCTAACTACATTGGAATTAATCCGTTACATGTAATCGCTGCAAGTAATCTTGTGACTGAAAAGGATGAAAAAAGGATAGAGATATACAAAAGTTGCTTTAACAGCAAGGATGCCAAGGAAGGACAAGATGGATTTATATTATGTTAAATAACAGATAAATGATTATTATAAGCGATAGCTAAAATTTTGGATGTAGGCTATATTTTATAAAGTTTACAATCACTCTTTTCCAATGCCTTTCTCTTTAGATTCAGCCGATTGCTATGCTGCCTTACAGGCGCATAATTCTGATTGCGACGGTTTATTTTTTGTAGGTGTGGCAACTACGGGTATCTATTGTCGTCCAATTTGCCGGGCACGCTTACCACAGCCTGATCGCTGCACATTTTTTACCAGTGCTGCACAGGCAGAAAAAGAAGGCTATCGACCTTGTTTACGGTGTCGCCCTGAGTTAGCACCTGATAATCTCAGAATAACCAAGAACAAAACTCGACTAGCAGCAGAACGTATTCGGATGAAATTGTGGTTACATAATGATACTGAAACATTAGCAAATACACTTGGCATACAAGCCAAGCAGCTTCAGCAAATTATTACAGATGAATACCATGTTAGCGCTATGGAACTAGCTACTACGCAGCGCTTGCTATTTGCCAAACAATTGCTTACTGATACCAATTTGTCGCTAGATGTAATTGCATCTGTTTGTGGCTTTACTGATGGGCAACAATTGCAAGATCGCTTCGCTACGCGTTACCGATTGACACCAGCAGCACTGCGCAAGCGACGAGCAACCAAACAAGAAGACACTATATTGCTGCGGCTGGGTTATCGTCCACCATTGGCATGGAATACTTTAATGCGCTTTCTATGCAGTCGCAGTAATCCGCATTTGAGTCAGATACAAAATGGCAATTACTTGCAAACCATCCATTTGGATGGACACACAGGCTGGATTGTTGCTAAGCAGGATACCAAGCATCATCAGATACATATCCAGGTTGCCCTTTCTTTGTTACCTTGTTTGGCTAAGCTAAAAATTCGACTGCGGCGTTTATTTGATCTCGACGCCAATCCTGCCATTATTGATGCACATTTAAGTCAAGACAAACTATTAAAACCCTTTATTGTCAATCACCCAGGATTGCGCATTCCCGGCACGCTTGATATTTTTGAATTAGGATTACGCACAATCCTGGGGCAACAAATCACAGTTAAAGCAGCTACCACTATATTTGGCCGCTTTGTGGAGGCCTTTGGCAAAGCTATTGAGACTCCTTTCTTAGGTTTGGATCGAATTAGCCCTTCGGCAGTTGTTGTAGCTGATACTCCTCTGCAAACACTGATTGATATTGGCTTGACTGGGCGGCGAGCACAAACTGTGCAGTGTTTTGCGCAAGCGATCGCAACAGGCGCGTTACAAACAAAATTGATTGACCGCGAAAAAATAATTGAGCAGCTATTGGCACTACCTGGCATCGGCCCCTGGACAGCACAATATATTGCAATACGCGCATTAGGAGATTCCAATGCTTTTCCAGCATCAGATCTCGGGCTATTGCGCGGATTACAGACAGAAAAACCTGCTGAATTATTACAACGTACAGAAAAATGGCAGCCTTGGCGTGCATATGCAGCCATTCATTTATGGCATCAATGTTCCGGAGGATAAATACCACATGAGTCAAATTCTCAACAAAAAAACAGCAATATCGGCTACTTCTGTACACATTCAGACAGCAAGTTTGCCAATACGTGGACTACATTGGCTGATGGCATTAATACTGATTGCTGCTTGGGCTTTTATTTATGCCAAAGGAATTTTTGAAAAAGGCTCGGATGAACGTGAATTATTAAAGCATCTCCATGTTGTGGCAGGTTTGCTGGTATTTATCTTGTTACCATTGCGCATCATGGCCAGATGGCTGTCACCCTTGCCTGACATCACGCCTCCCCTCGGTCGAAAACAAAAATTGTTCACACGGACCATCCACCTTGCTTTTTATGTGTGCATGATTATTTTGCCTATTCTTGGCATTATTTTTATGCAAATGGGCGGTAAAACCATCAGCATTATCGGGTTCGAGCTACCAACCATGATTCAAACTGACAAGGAATTTTCACGTGACATCAAAAAAATTCATGAAACACTGGGACTAATCATGTTATATCTCGCTGTTATCCATGCTGGAATTGCACTATGGCACCATTTCTTTCTGCATGATAATACCTTGAAACTCATGCTGCCAAACGGAACCAAAGCTAGATCTGCTGCGATAAAAGTTGATTCTGATAATACATTAGCAAAAAATAATCCTGTTTCCAGGAGCAAACCATGAATTATTACACAATGATAGATAGCCCTATTGATCCATTATTGCTTACCAGTGATGGTAAATTCCTTACCGGGTTATATATGGAAAAAGAGGCAAAAAAATTGCTGGCTGAGATAAAAAAGGCAAATTGGGTACAAGATCAAGAAGCTGTACCATTCAAGGAAACCATCGCCCAATTAAACGCTTATTTTGCTGGAGAATTACACGAGTTTGATTTGCCGCTAAAAGCAAGTGGCACGCCTTTTCAGGAAGCCGTCTGGCATGCTTTAGCCACCGTTCCCTACGGGGAAACAGTCAGTTATAAGGAAATTGCCGAACGTGTTCATTTGCCCAAAGCTTCGCGAGCAGTAGGCATGGCCAATGGTCGCAACCCTATTTCAATTATTATTCCTTGTCATCGTGTCATTGGAGCCAATGGCAAATTAACAGGTTACGGCGGAGGGCTAGAACGTAAGGAATGGCTGCTCGAACACGAGCATGAGGATAAGCAAGCTACCCTTTTAGTTGATTAAGCGTATGAATATGCTGAGTCATGACAGCATATTGTTCCAAAGACAAATTTTCCGCACGTAATTCAGGATCAATTCTCAACTGATCAAAATCTGCCGCGGTTAAATATTGACGTAACGTATTGCGCAACATTTTACGACGCTGAGAAAACGCTGCCAGCACCAACTCGTTAAACAGCTGTTCTTGCTCCGGTGGAACAATGGGTGCTGCGCGCGGACGCATATAAACAATCGCGGATTGAACGCGTGGCGGCGGATCAAACGCTTCTGCCGGTATCACCAGCAACTGCTCCATAATAAACCGATTCTGCAGCATGACAGATAATCGTCCGTAATCTGCTGTAGCAGGCTGAGCAACCATGCGTTCCACTACCTCAAGCTGCAGCATAAAATACATATCCGTGATCAGATGGCAAAATTTTGCTAAGTGAAATAACAACGGTGTGGAGATATTATAAGGCAGATTGCCAACGATTCTCAGATCATTACCCAATACTGCAAAATCAAACTTCAAAACATCCGCAGCATGAATGATTAATTTTTCTGCATAATATTTGGATAAATAACTGACAATATCCCGATCGATCTCAATGACTTGTAGCGTAGGTAATTTTTCCAGCAACGGTTGAGTCAGTGCACCTAACCCTGGACCGATCTCAACCATGCAATCACTGTCAACTGGTCGAATTAGCGCTACGATTTTATGGATGATGGTTGGATCAATTAGAAAATGTTGACCAAAGCGTTTGCGGGGAACATGCCGCATATTAATTTATAGCTGATGGATTGTTGTACGTATTTTTAACAAGCATCAATGCAGCTTCTATTGCCGTTAGCATACTGCCCGCATCGGCTTGTCCAGTGCCGGCCAGTTCTAGCGCCGTACCATGATCCACAGATGTACGAATAATCGGCAATCCCAACGTAATGTTGACTCCCTGACCAAAACTGGCGTGTTTGAGGGTCGGCAATCCCTGATCATGGTACATCACGAAAATACAGTCGTATTCCTTGAGCTTGGCTGGATTAAACAAGGTATCGGCAGGTAATGGGCCCAGCAAATGCATACCGGTTTGTCGCAGTTTTTCTAGTGCGGGCATGATAACGTCAATTTCTTCTCGGCCAAGATGGCCTGATTCCCCTGCATGAGGATTCAACCCTGCCACAGCAATGCACGGGTTTTCAATTAAAAACCGTGTCACCAGATCATGGTAAATAATACGCAATTTTTTTTCTATGCGCTCTGCAGTAATCGCTGCCGGCACATCTTTCAGCGGCAAATGTGTTGTCGCCAAAGTAACGCGCATGTCCCCTCCCGCTAGCATCATCACCGCTGGGCTATTTGTCAGCGCGGACAAGTACTCGGTGTGGCCAGTAAAAGGAATGCCTGCTTCGTTAATGATGCCTTTATGCACAGGAGCAGTGACCATGGCATCTGCCTGATGGGTGCTACACGCCTCAATCGCTTGCTGCAGCGTATGTAATACATAGTGGGCATTTTCACTATCCAATTGTCCCGCCACAACCGGTTTTGCTACTGGTATATGCATGACAGATAACTGACCAGCTCGATGAAATGCTGCTTCATTTCCATTCACAGTTGTCAGACGTAATGGTAATCCCAGTTTTTCTGCACGTTGGCTCAATACATGGTGGTCAGCGATAACAGTGAGCTGACAAGGTAAATTTTGCTGGGCAATCTGCACGCACAGATCTGGACCAATACCAGCTGGTTCACCTGCTGTGATGACTAATTTAGGAATCATGGTGAATTATATGTGCCCTCTTTGATAGGTATTGGAGATCTCTGCGAGTCACAAATAGTGGTTAATCGATGCTATCCAGATGCAGGGTATGCAGAATACGATGAGCAATAGGCGCTAAGACAATTCCGATAGATGCTGCAAAACTTAGTTCAACAAAAATGCCATAGAAAGCATAAAAAAGTTTGCCAGTCGTACTATCAGGCATTTGTATAACGCCTAATCCTCCCATCACAAACGCAGAATTTAACAACGCATCGTGCAAATTCTCATCTCCCCACAGCAAATGGCCAATTACACCTACAGCCAGTGTCGCAAAAATAATAATAAATGCTAAGAAAATATGCCATAGCAAACGCAGCAGAAAACGGGTGCGGGAAATCAATGGCTCAGATTTATTTTCACCCAATCATAAATACAAACAGCATCGATCAATAGATTTGCTAGTCGCTTGCTAGTTTATATTCTACATAAGCTTGATCCCTGAGCTGCTGTAACCATTCCTGTGTAACTGCATCTGCCTTGCGCGCATGAATAGCTCGTCGAGCAGTTTCTCGCTGTTTCAATTCACTAACATCTTGTGAACGACGTTCAATCACTTTAATAATATGCCAGCCAAAAGGAGTGCGAACAGGTTGGCTGACTTGTCCAGGCAATAGAGCATTCATAGCCTGTTCAAATTCTGGCACGGTGTCTCCCGGGGAAATCCAGTTCAAATCTCCACCAGCAGATGCGCTGGCATCTTCAGAATGTGTTTTGGCCATCTCCATAAAATCAGCTCCATTATGGATACGCCCCAAAACCTGTGTGATGAGTTGATAAGCATCTTCCTCAGAAGTTATTTCACTTACTTTAACTAAAATATGCTGCGCGTGGGTTTGTTCAATGATGGTAACTGGATTTTCTTGCTGACGCCGCTCTTGTAATTGCAAAATGTGAAATCCAATTGGACTTTGCACAACCGGAGTAATGTCTCCTGGTTGCATTTGTGATAACAGTTCAGCGAAAGGAGAACCCATTTGCCCAAGTGAGCGCCAGCCAAGTTCTCCTCCTTGCATCGCATCCGGTGCATCGGAATATTCAGCGGTTATTTGCGCAAAACTTGCGCCCTGCAACAATTTTTCATGGGCTGCCTCAGCACGTTCATGGCGCACTGCAATTTGTGCTTCATCCATTTGCTCTGAGGTGTGCAGTAAAATATGCGCAATGCGATATTCTTCATTTGCAACGGGAGAATTTGCCTGATCTTCTAGAAAATTATCAATTTCGCTTTCAGTGACGTTGACTCGCTCGTTGATCGCTTGATCTCTCAACCGGGTCATCAAAATTTCCTCTCGAATTTCTTCTCGGAAAGCATTGATGTTCGTTCCTTCTCGTGCCAGTACTTGGCGAAACTCATTCATGGAAAGCTGATTATCCTTTGCAATGCGGCGCAAGGTTTGTTCCAAATCATCGTCACTGACAGTCAATCCAACTTCTTTGGCACGTTGTAGCTGAATACGTTTGGTAATCAAATGTTCCAGCAACTGTTTTTCCAAAACATCCTGGCGAGGCAATTGCGTATCTTGCTGTTGCAGTTGATGAATTGTATTTTGCAACGCTTCATTAATATCCTGCTGGGTAATTACCTCCTCATTAACCACCGCTACAACTTGATCAATCAGTCTGATTTCGTTTTCAGCAGCATGAAAATCCTGAGCAGATACATTGGATGTCAGCAAGGCAAGCAATAATCCACCTTGGACGATTGTTCTAAACTTCATTGTAAATTTATCCTCGTATAACCAGGGATGCTTTGTTGTAATACCTTCAAGGGATTATTGCCGATTCTTAATAAATCATTCAATTCCAACTGAATGAAAATATTCGTGGAAGAGCGCGATGTCGCGGTCATGAAACGGCTGGCTACCAGGCGTAGCGACCAACAGCAGGCGTTATATTCAAGCCCAAGTAACCCTGCCAATAGTTTTTCATCTCGCAAGGAATAATTCATGGCTGCAAAACCTTGCCACCGCTTTGCAATCGGCCATTGTGTTGATAAGTCAATTTGTTCTAAAACATCACGAGTAAAGCGATAACCAGCATTGACAATTTTACCAGGCGCAGGATTATAACTAATACCCGTGCGCACTTTCTCGACAAACAATCTGTTCTGATTAAGCTGCACACCTGCATCTGTCTTGATATGATCAGTTAGGCTACCAGAAAGCTCGGCAATAAAGTCGGAACCAGCTCTTGTTACCTGGGGAGAAGTCAATACCACTCGTCGTTCATCAAAACGAATTCTTTGACCTGCGGAAAAACGTAAACGTTCACTCCCGTTTGCAGAATTAATTAAGCGCGAAGAAACTGCTAGCGTGACTTCATTGGCGTCACTGATACGATCCTCACCACTAAATCTTCTTTCCAGAAATAACTGAGCATAACTAAAGTCCATCTCGGCAGAATCAAAATTAGGCAACAATTGCTGATCCCGATAAGGGATATAGGTATAGAAAATACGTGGTTCCAGTGTTTGAATATAATTTCTCCCACCTAATTTAGTATCTCGCTCTAATATGATGCCGCTATCCAGGCTAAAAATAGGAACAGTTCGATTCAAATGCCTATCACCTGCATTTGGAGCAACCGGTTTATTCAAATCGTATCTCGTATAGTGCAGCCCCATGCGTGGCCGAATAAAACCAAAGGAATTTTCCAATGGCAACGTCACGCTGGGAAACGCGGTGAAACGCAAACCGTGTGGCAGGGTTGGGTGTGAAAAATGGGTAAAACTACTGGCAAACTCAAAATCCATCCCATACACATCGCTTTTGATGGCATTTGCTGTAAACCGCGGCAAGATTTTAAATGGCGATACAATTGGTGCTCTAGAATCCTGAATAGTCTGAAATTGCTGCATAAGTGCGCTAAAGGTCACCATACCATTGTGCCCTAGCTTGCTGAAGTAACTGGCCGATGCTTGTTGCAGCAAGTTGGTTTGGGAAGTAAACAAAATATTGTTACCCAAATCGCGGAAGTAATTATCATCGGAGACCCGATTATAGTTAAGCGATCCGTACCAACCTGCTCCTAAAAACTGAGAATGGTCCAACTGCAAACCATAGCGTGTGGAATGCGTCACCAGATCATCAGGCAGCAGATCAAACAGCACACGCCCCCCGAGCCCTTGCCCAATATAGCGAAACTCGTTATCCAGCATCACTCCACGCCTGCTCATCACGCGTGGAGTAATCGTGGCATCATAATTTGGGGCAATGTTCCAATAAAAAGGGAGAGCAATCTCTACGCCGCTTCTACTGGTATTCCCTGCAATTGGAGACAGGAAACCAGTTTTGCGCTCCTGACTGAAAGAAAAATTCATCCATGGCAGATACAAAATCGGCACATCCTTGAAACGAATCGTAGCATGCCGCGCCGTTCCTACTTTTTTCTCATTATCTATTTCCAAATCATCTGTCAAAATGTACCAATCATGATTATCTTCTGGACAAGTGGTATAGCGCGCTTTTTTTATTCGATAATGATCCTTACCCTCCAACAACAGCAGATCACCACTGCCTCGTCCACTACTGTCTTTGAGCGTATAAAAAGGTGCCCGCAATTCTCCGATATCGGTTTGTAAATTCATTTGTAAAAAAGTGCCTCGCAGGGTATCGTCAGGGCGTTCGAGCAAGACACAACCTTCTACCTCTACATCCTCACTATTTTGATAATATTTAGCGCGATCAGCTGATAATGTTTTATCCCCCCGACGCATATGCACATTACCAGTTGCTTCGATCTCTTGTTGGTAATACCCATCAATTCGATCTGCTTCAATATGAACAGGCAAAGGAAGATCACTGGAATCGTCCACTTGCTCAGCAAACGCAAGTGGTTGCATTGACAATAGCAAGATGAAACACAATTTAGAAAGCAAATTCATTCAGAGTTAGCGCTTAAGGAGCTACTGAAAAACATCGGCAAGAAGATCGGTTCAAGGTGAGAATTAATGAAAAACAGAACGCATACGATATAAATGAATATTTTGAGTGAATGCGAAACACAAAAATAACAACACGAATCGTTTTCCAAAGATGCTTCAAGTGTACTTTCTGTACTGCTGTTCATAATAAATACGTCATTATCCAACAATTATTTCAAATAAATAATTGAAATAAAGGCTTAGTTACGGATGATATTGAATCGACTCAATTTAAAACAGAATTGTATTGCATTGCTGAAAATATATTTAAACAGAATATTTCCAGAGTGCTGGATTAATTTCTACTTGTTTGATGGTTGTGATGACTGCATTAATTTCTAATCTGGCGGCTATTTTTTCAGCGGATGGTTTGCTTGCTCGCAATATACCAGACTATCGCCCACGTACCCAGCAACTAGAAATGGCACAAACCATTGCGCAAGCCATCGAAAATCAGGAAATTCTAGTAGCCGAAGCAGGTACTGGTACGGGAAAAACTTTTGCTTATCTGGCGCCTGCGCTGCTATCAGGCGGTAAAGTCATCCTGTCAACTGGTACCAAGACTTTGCAGGATCAGCTTTTTCAGCGTGATATTCCCACTATGCGTGCTGTGCTAAAAATTCCAGTAACCGTTGCGTTACTCAAAGGGCGCGCCAATTATATCTGCCATTATCATCTTGAGCGCACCCTGAATTCAGATCGCATTCATCTGGCCAACCGTACTGAAGTGAAATATCTTAACCTGATTGAACGCTACGCAAATACCAGCAGTCACGGCGATAAAAGTGGATTAGAAAGTGTGCCGGAACAAGCAGCTGTGTGGCAGCATGTCACCTCCACACGGGAAAACTGTCTGGGATCAGAGTGCCCACATTTTCGGCAATGTTTTGTCATGGAGGCTCGTAAACGCGCTTTATCGGCCGATGTAGTTGTGGTCAATCATCACTTATTTTTTGCTGATGTCATGCTGCGTGATGGGGGAGTATCCGAGCTGCTGCCTGCTTGTAACACTGTCATATTTGATGAAGCACATCAACTGCCTGAAGTAGCCAGCCTATTTTTTGGCGAATCAGTCAGTACTGGCCAGATCGTCACGCTCATACGTGATAGCCGTACTGAAGCATTGCTGGTTGCGCAAGAATTCACACCATTGTTTGATGCGTTAGCAGCTGTGGAAAAAGCCACACTAGATGTTCGCTTAACTTTTGCCGAAAAACATACGCGTCTATCTGCCACTGTGGCAACACAGCACCCTGGATTTAGCGCTGCACGACAAACATTACAAGAAAAACTGGAACAACTGGTGACATTGCTTGAAACGCAAGCCGTGCGCTCACAAGAACTGCAAAACTGCTGGTCACGCGCGCAAGTCATTCTCAACAAAATCAGACAATGGCACGAGCATACCCAATCCAGCATGGTGATTAACTGGATTGAAACCTACAGCCAAAGCTTGCAATTCAATACCACCCCTTTATCCATTGCAGAAACATTCAGCAAACAACTGAACACTGCTGCGCGTGCCTGGATCTTTACCTCAGCTACACTATCTGTCAAAAAAGATTTTTCCCATTACAACCAAATTATGGGATTGGCAGATGCTCAAACTGTTAGCTGGGATAGCCCGTTCGATTTCCCGCAGCAGGCTTTGCTCTATGTTCCTACCCAGTTACCCGATCCCAACACGCCACACTACACTGAAAATATCGTCCAGGCAGCGTTACCAGTGATCAAGGCCAATGGTGGACGCGCATTTATTTTATGCACCAGCTTATCTGGCATGCAGACCATTCACCAATTGTTGCAGGATACTTTCGAGCAGGAGAAACTGGATTATCCACTGTTGCTACAAGGGGAAACTACTCGTTCCGCGCTACTAAAGCAATTTCGCCAGCTGGGTAATGCAGTGCTGGTTGGTAGTCAATCTTTCTGGGAAGGTGTCGACGTGCGCGGTCGCGCGCTTTCGCTGGTAATTATTGATCGCCTCCCCTTCGCTTCGCCAGATGATCCGGTGCTGTCCGCACGCATTGAAAAATACAAACAGGAAGGTCGCAACGCCTTTATGGAATATCAACTGCCGCATGCCATTATCAACTTGAAGCAGGGAGCCGGCCGCTTGATTCGCGACGAACATGATAAAGGTGTGCTAATGATTTGTGACTCGCGCCTAATCACCAAATCTTACGGTAAAAGAATCTGGCAAAGCCTGCCACCGATGAAACGCACCCGCGATCTGGAAGAAGTAAAACAATTTCTAGCAACTATTTAATGTAACTCCATTTTGACTGTTCATCCGGTTGAAACCGTAACCTGGAGATTCATAATGGCAACATTTACACGCATGCTTACTTTTGCAATTTTATTCTGGGATGGCATCGTCATGGCCGATGGTAATCATCACGCTGCAAGTGATATCGACCAGGAAAAACTTGGGAAAGTGCATTTTCCAGTCTCTTGCTCTTCCGCTGCACAGACTCAATTTGATAAAGCATTAGCGATGCTGCATTCATTCTGGTACGACAAGGCAGAAAAAGCTTTCCAGCAAGTGATTTCTACCGATCCAAATTGTGCCATGGGATACTGGGGAATTGCCATGAGTCTTTACCAGCAATTATGGGCCACCACGCCAACTGTGGAAGAAGTGCAACGGGCGAGCGATGCGCTGGCACAAGTACAGCCAGCCATGATTAAAACAGCACGGGAAAAAGCCTATCTGGATGCAATAGCCATCATTTATCCACCAGCAGATAGCCCATGATAATAATAGTTACAGTACCCGCAAACTGGCTTATGAACAGGCTATGCGGCGTATCACTGAACAATTCCCGAATGACAGTAAGGCGACATTGTTTTATGCACTGGCTATGATTTCCAATGCATCACCAGATGACAAAACTTTTGCCCGACAAAAGCAGGCGCTGCAATTACTACAACGTATTCTTAGAGCCTGTTTACGATCTTCTGAGTAATAGTGCCAGGAAGGCCAGATGAATGAGCTGCAAGCTGGTATCAAGTTTACGTTCGCAGTTTTTCCATAATCTTCGGCACTTTTCCAGCCAGGCGAAACTACGTTCCACTATCCATCGCCTGGGCATAACCTTGAAGGTATGCAGTTTGCTGCGTTTGGCGATCTGCACGGTGACAGGTTTGCCCAGAATTTCTTGCACACTTTCGGCAAATGGTGCTCCAGTATAGCCACCGTCACACAGCAAACCTTGTACTTGCCCCAAACTCGATCTGCAACGCTTCAAGGCCTGCAATGCACCGTTACGGTCAGTCACTTCCGCTGTCGTCACTGCAATGGCGTGCGGCAACCCCAAGGTATCAACAGCGATATGGCGCTTGATGCCCGACACCTTCTTGCCGGCGTCATAGCCTTTCTGGTCAGCCGTGTCTGTATTCTTCACGCTTTGCGCGTCCACAATCAAGAACGTGCTGCAAGCGTTGCGCCCCAGTTTCTCTCGGGCCGCGCCAACCTGATTTTTTTAATGCCTGCTCCAGCACGCTCACGCCGTGCTGGTCAGGCTCATTCCATTTGCGCCAATAGGCATATACACTCTGCCATTTGGGAAACTCTCCGGGCAAAAATCTCCACTGGCAACCAGTACGCAGCAGATACAGCACAGCACAAAATACTTCATACAAATCTATTGTCGTGGGTTTGGTGCTGCGCCTCACGCTACGCAATAGCGGCTCTATCTCGGCAAACTTCTCTTTGCTAATATCACTGGCATATTTTATTCTCTTCATCCACGTATCGTAAGGAATAATGATGAGATCGTAAACGGGCTCTAAGAAATATCTTCAGTATATGCAGAGAAGCGATAACCTGCTCCCCTTACTGTTTGAATTAGATCCGCTTTTCCTACAGCTTCCAACGTTTTGCGTAGTCTGCGAATATGCACGTCAACCGTTCTGTCCTCAACAAAAACATGATCACCCCATACGCGATCCAACAAATGTGTGCGTGAATGCACCCGCTCTGCATGTGCCATCAGAAAATGCAGTAAACGGAATTCAGTCGGGCTAACCAGCAATTCCTTTTCCTGAGATCCTTCTGCTTGTTCTATCATTGCAGTGACGCGATATGTTGTTGGATCCAACTTGATGCCTTCAATATCCAAAATTTTGTCAGAAGCTTCAGGCAAACTCCTCCGCAGCACTGCTTTTATGCGCGCAATGAGCTCACGGGGTGAAAATGGTTTTGTAATATAGTCGTCCGCACCAGTTTCCAATCCAGATATTTTATCTATTTCTTCAACTCGCGCTGTCAGCATGATAATGGGAACAGATTTAGTGCGTGGATTTTTCCGTAACGACTGTGCAAATTCAATGCCACTGATACCTGGTAACATCCAATCCAATAAAATTAAATCGGGAAGTACTTCTTGAATACTGATGATTGCTTGTTCTGCACTATTGACACAAATAGCGGTATAGCCAGCGCTACGCAAATTATAGGCAATCAATTGCTGAATTGCTGGTTCATCATCCACGATTAAAATTGTGACAGACATCTTCTATTTCACCTACGAGATATGCAACTCTTAGAGCCTGTTTACGATCTTCTGAGTAATAGTGCCAAGAAAGCCAAATGAATGAGCTGCAAGCTGGTATCAAGTTTACGTTCGCAGTTTTTCCATAATCTTCGGCACTTTTCCAGCCAGGCGAAACTATGTTCCACTATCCAGCGCCTGGGCATAACCTTGAAGGTATGCAGTTTGCTGCGTTTGGCGATCTGCACGGTGACAGGTTTGCCCAGAATTTCTTGCATACTTTCGGCAAATGGTGCTCGTGGGTTTGGTGCTGCGCCTCACGCTACGCAATAGCGGCTCTATCTCGGCAAACTTCTCTTTGCTAATATCACTGACATATTTTGTTCTCTTCATCTACGTATCGTAAGGAATAATGATGAGATCGTAAACGGGCTCTTAAAGAGTTGCTTGCTAATTAATTGATAATATGAATAATGTTCATCGATCGGACGACAGAGCACGCTGAATATCTGTCATATGAAAATAAACTAGCAGGGAAATACAAAGCTAAATGCTGGCGGAGAGGGAGGGATTCGAACCCTCGATAAGCTGTTTAGCCTATACTCCCTTAGCAGGGGAGCGCCTTCGACCACTCGGCCACCTCTCCACAGGTGATATGTTTTATTACATATTTATTGCAACTTCAAGCAACATAAAAACGAAGCCGCCAATATTAACATGTTTTCGCTTCTACGTTGTTAATCTGATCCAGATCAAAAGCTTTATGCAAAACACGAACAGCTAATTCCATGTATTTCTCATCTACTACGACAGAAATTTTTATTTCTGAAGTTGAAATCATGCGAATATTAATTCCCTCTTCAGCTAGCACTCGAAACATCCTGCTTGCGATACCGGCATAAGAACGCATACCTACACCAATCACCGAAATTTTAGCGATTTTTTCTCCACCAATCACATCACGTGCGCCAATATGTGGTAGTACTTGTTTTTTCAATATCTCAATTGCACGTGTATATTCATTACGGTTAACCGTAAATGAAAAATCCGTGGTGCCATCATGCCCGATATTCTGAATAATCATATCCACATCAATACTGGCTTCAGCAATCGGTCCCAAAATTTGATAAGCGATTCCTGGGTGGTCAGGTACACCTACTACCGTAATCTTTGATTCATCACGATTAAATGCAATGCCTGAGATGATAGGCTGTTCCATCTTATTATCCTCTTCAAATGTAATCAGCGTGCCTTCACCTGCTTCAAAGCTAGATAGCACTCTCAGCTTGACTTTATATTTTCCAGCAAACTCGACTGAACGTATCTGCAATACCTTGGATCCCAGACTGGCCATTTCAAGCATTTCTTCGAAAGTAATCGTATCCAGTTTGCGAGCTTCTGGTACTACACGTGGATCAGTCGTATAAATACCATCGACATCTGTATAAATCTGGCATTCATCAGCCTCAAGTACCGCAGCAAGTGCAACCGCTGTGGTATCGGATCCCCCTCGCCCTAGTGTCGTAATATCCCCAGCTTCATCTCTTCCCTGGAAACCAGCAACGATGACGACATGACCTGCTGCTAAATCGGCATGAAGGCGATCAGTATCAATTTTCAGAATACGCGCTTTCGTGTGTGCACTATCTGTTGTAATACTGACTTGTGGACCTGTGTAACTTTTCGCGTGGATTCCCAAATCATGTAGTGCCATGGCCAGTAATCCAATCGTTACTTGCTCACCAGTAGCCAATACCACATCCAATTCACGTGAATTAGGGCGCGCCTGAATCTCTTGGGCCAAAGTAACAAGACGGCTGGTTTCTCCTTTCATGGCAGAAACAACAATGATTAATTGATGTCCTTGCTGCTGAAATTGAGCGATCTGATGTGCAACATGCTTAATACGCTCAGTGCTACCTACAGAAGTACCACCATATTTTTGAACGAGGAGTGCCACGAAATGTTTCTCTTAGCAATAAATAATTAAATAATCTGAATCCCAGCAACCAGGAGATTTTGCCTGCGCATATTATCGCGATCTAGGTTATTAGAAATTAATATTTAATTCGTGCAATGTTTCCCTGGTTATTCCACTTGTTGCCAAATTATGCTGATTTTGAAATTCCGCCAGTGCATTTTTTGTGCGTGGCCCCATCATGCCGTCTGCTGGACCTGGGTTTAAGCCTGCATCTTGCAAGGCTTGCTGAATCTTACGAATTAGATCAGGCGACGCCTTAACCACCTCTAATTTTCTATCATCAATAGCTTTTTGTACTGCTTCATCAATTCCAAAGGTTTCATCTGATACATCATCATCTTTTTCAGTCGCGTCTTCAGCTATTTCTTCTAACTCTTGTTTTACTTCATCGCTTGATTTATCCAAAGATGATTCGGTACGCTGAATAATTTCATCCGCCCTTGCCAAAATGGATTCCAGTGATTCTTCCATGCTCTCACCTAGATCAACTTCAGGTTCAGCTGGTTCTGTTACGATGGTTTCTTCTGCTTCCGCGATTCCAATTCGCTCTGACGCGGTAAGATCTGCATGATCCTCACTGGATTGGGTAATTTCTTCAGGCTGATTTTGCTCGGTAGATTCTTCTGCCCGCTCCCCACAACTTACAATAGCTCCGGCCAAAGTTAAAACCAGGGCGCTTTTTATAACATAACCAAAATTTATCCCACTCATCCGGTCCCTCCTTCTAACAATCAATATTTTCAGTTACAAACAAGCCATTAACCAGAATAAATAGCTGGAAAACAACGAAGAAATTATCCATTAATAAATATTAAATCTTCTCATGAAAAGAATTAATTATGCATATTAATTTATACTTTATTAAACGGTTGTGCATTTTGAAGTGATAACTTTCATTAAATCCTGCCAAGAATCAGCAAATTTTTTAGCGCCTTCTTCCTGCAATTGCACGGCTAACGCATCAATATCGATGCCGGCTTCCGCAAATTGCTGCAATACTTGATCACTATCTCCCCCGTCAGTCGGCATAGTTACTCCATTCAATTGACCATGCTCAGCCCAAGCACTCAAGGTTTTTTCTGGCAAAGTGTTAATGGTAAAAGGTGCAGCCAGTTTGGTTACGTACAGTATATCGGAAGCATCAGGATCCTTGACGCCAGTACTAGCCCATAACAAGCGCTGTGGACGTGCTCCGGCATTATAAATACGTAGCCAGCGTGCCGATCCCAGCAACTCACAAACGGCTTTATAAGTGCGGTTGGCAATTGCTATACCCAGCTTATTTTGTAATTCTTTGGGGACTTTATTGGCGATCGCAACATCCCATCGACTAATAAACAAAGAAGCAACCGACATCACATCCGGATTTAATCCGGCTTCAATGCGTCGCTCGATGCCACGCAAATATGCTTCTGCAGCTGCCAGGTATTGTTCACGGCTAAATAACAGTGTCACATTAATTGGAATGCCAGCAAATATGGCTTCTTCGATCGCGGGCACCCCTTCTTTGTTGCCCGGAATCTTGATAAATAAATTAGGTCGCTGCGCCTGTTGGTACAGTTCTTTGGCAGCAGCGATAGTGCTGGCTGTGTCATAGGCCAATAGTGGTGAAACCTCCAACGATACCCAACCATCAATTCCATTGGTGCGATCATAAGCTGGGCGAAATAAATCGGCTGCTTGAGTTAAATCTTCCAGTGCCAGATCGAAAAAAATTGCTTCTCCGGATTTACCCTTGGAGAGGCAACTACGAATAGAAGTATCATAAGCTGAGCTATGTTTGATCGCTTGATTAAAAATTGATGGATTGGACGTCAAACCGGTTACGGATAGCTCATCAATATAACGTTTGAGTGTGCCATTTAACAATAAATCACGCGTGATATTATCCAGCCAGATACTTTGACCGACATCACGCAATATTCGTGTCGCATTCATTATTTACTCCTTTAAAAATCAGTCCAGGCAATGTGATTTCTATTACTTATTAATTCGTTTGTCTGTTGGCTGATCAGCTTATCGTTTGTTATCCCATTTATTATCTTCTTTAATTTCGATTATTTCTGCATCCTCGATGATTGCTCCATTTTCTTCATTTCTTTGAGCTTCGGTCTTCATCGCCTGACGAAGTTTACGTCGCACCCACCACAATCTGGCACCTACTGCTGCGGCAACCGCAGTAAATAGTGCTAATACAATTGAAAAGAAAAATGCTCCGAGTACCACCACCACAATAACAGTCGGTATTAATGTCAAGTAAAACAGCCAACGATTGGCAGGTGATGGATTGGCTGATTGATCTGCAGAACTTTGGTGCATGATTCTTCTGATAATTATTTTTCTGTAATCGTCGCGCATTGCATCCACTCCTCTATTTCAGTTATTTTTTTGGGCACTGAGTGCGTTAGCACTTCACAACCCGTTGTTGTCACAGCGACATCATCTTCAATGCGTATCCCGGTATTCCAAAAATGTTCTGGTACATTTTCAGCTGGGCGAATATAACAACCCGGCTCTACTGTTAGTGTCATGCCGGGCACCAGCGCACGCCATTGTCCAGCTTGCTTGTATTCTCCGGCATCATGTACATCTAACCCTAACCAATGCCCGGTGCGATGCATATAAAATTGTTTGTAGGCTTCTGTTTCCAGCACGGAGTCAATACTGCCATGACACAGTTTCAGATCAATGAATCCTTCTACCAATATACGCAAGGCCGCTTGATGTGGCATATCCCAATTATTACCAGGACAAACTGCTTCGATGGCTGCATGTTGAGCATCCAATACCAATTGATAAATATCTTTTTGTGCGGCGGAAAATGTGCCGCTGACCGGGAAGGTACGGGTGATGTCAGATGCGTAACCATGCAACTCGCAAGCAGCATCAATCAGCAATAAATCACCTGCTCGCAATTGCGCATCATTTTGCACATAGTGTAATACACATGCATTGGCTCCACCTGCCACTATTGAGGTGTAAGCTGGTGCTTGAGCGCCCTGTCGGCGAAATTCATAAAGCAATTCGGCTTCTATCTCATATTCGTATTTATCTGGGCCAGTTGCTTGCATGGCACGTTTATGTGCTTGCGCTGAAATGTTGGCAGCTTTGCGCATAATTGCCAATTCGTGTTCGTCCTTGATCAAGCGCATTTCATCAAGAAAATAGCGAATATCGCGAATTTCTGCTGGAGCGGAAACACCTGCTCTGACTTGTTTGCGTACATGATTAATCCAGCCTATGATGCGCTGGTCCCAGGCAACATCATGGCCTAGGGCATGGAATACAGTTGGCTGGTTTGCTAGTAATTTGCCAGCTTCTTCATCTAGTTGTGCAATAGAATAAGCCAGATCAAAACCGAATATCTCGCGCGCTGCTTCTGGCCCATAACGAAATCCGTTCCAGATTTCATGTTCACTATCCTTATCTCGACAAAACAAAATCTGTTGGGAGCTCTTTTTATCTTCATTTGCAACCAATACCAGCACTGCACCAGGTTCTTGAAAACCCGTTAAATAATAAAAATAGCTATCGTAACGATAAGGATAATTGGCATCGCGATTGCGATAATACTCAGGAGCGGTGGCAATAACAGCAACCCCCTGTCCGATGTGTGACAACAGCCGTTGCCTACGGTCAA
Organism: Nitrosomonas stercoris; assembly: GCA_006742785.1. Classification (NCBI taxonomy): domain Bacteria; kingdom Pseudomonadati; phylum Pseudomonadota; class Betaproteobacteria; order Nitrosomonadales; family Nitrosomonadaceae; genus Nitrosomonas; species Nitrosomonas stercoris. The sequence continues at coordinate 2,056,671 of AP019755.1, forward strand.
CATATGTCTGAATCGGTATCATTTACACATCCTTACTCTAATAGCAGAATGCAGTTGTGCGTTTATCAAGTTGTCCAGCTTACTACTTTCTGATGCTCGCAACATGAAAAATACACATGAAAGCAAAAGCATTATTAACTCCTAATTCTGTTTATGGTTAAAATGTAACATTTTTCTGTGAGGACACGCCATGTATCGCATTGCTCCCAGTATTCTTTCTGCCAATTTCGCCAAGCTGGGTGAAGAGGTAACACAAGTTTTGGCTTCTGGAGCTGACATCATTCATTTTGATGTCATGGATAACCATTACGTTCCCAATTTAACCATTGGGCCATTGGTATGCGAGGCAATTCGCCCACTAACTGAAGCGATGATTGACGTACATTTAATGGTGGAACCGGTTGATCGTATTATTCCGGATTTTGCCAAGGCAGGCGCAAACATTATTTCCTTTCATCCGGAAGCTTCGCGCCACATCGACCGCACTATTGGCTTGATCAAGGAACAAGGTTGCAAGGCCGGTCTGGTGTTTAATCCGGCAACACCACTTTCCTATTTGGATCATGTGATGGACAAGTTGGACTTGATCTTAATCATGTCTGTCAATCCAGGTTTCGGTGGCCAAACCTTTATTCCTGAAGCTCTCCATAAGTTACGCCTAACCAGAGAACGAATCAACTCAAGTGGACGTGATATCTTGCTGGAGATTGATGGTGGGGTAAAAGTGAATAATATCGCTGAAATTGCTCGTGCCGGTGCAGATACGTTTGTAGCCGGTTCTGCTATTTATGGTGCTGGTAAGGAAAGCGATCCACATCGTTATGATAGCGTGATTGCAGCGATGCGCGCTGAATTAGCAACAGTTAGCAGTTAATTAACAGGAATTTTAGTAGATGACTCAATCAAAAATACATAAATCCAACAGCGATCTATTTCCCATACCACTCAAAGCCGTTATTCTCGATCTGGATGGTACATTGCTTGATACAGCGGAAGATCTTGCGTTGGCCGCCAATGCGATGTTACGCGAATTGAATATGACAGAACTGCCCTCTGCCACCATTCAAAGCTTTATTGGTAAAGGTGTTCCCAAATTGGTAAAGCGCACCTTAACCAATGATCCGGATGGTGAACCTGATCCAGCATTATTTGAACAAGCTTTGCCGCTATACGAACGCTGTTATGCGGAAAATTTGCACGTACATACACGCCCCTACCCCAAGGTCATTGAGGGATTAGATCAACTCAAGCAAAGTGGATATCACCTAATTTGCATTACCAATAAAACAGAAGTGTTTACGCTGCCGCTGTTACGCAAGACTGGCTTGGCTGGTTATTTTGAATTGGTACTATCCGGAGACAGCTTACCGAAGAGAAAGCCTGATCCATTACCCTTGCTACATGCTTGTCAGCAATTCAATATTTCTCCCGAAGAAGCGCTGCTTATTGGTGATTCATCCAATGATGCGATCGCAGCTCGTGCAGCAGGTTGTTACAGTTTTTGTGTACCTTATGGATACAATGAAGGACATGATGTGCACAAAATTGATTGCGATGCAGTAGTGGATTCGATTGTTGATGCGAATAACCTCATCACCTACCAAGGTCATTAATACCTGATGCAAGCTGATTGTTTCAAGTTATTATATCAATTTGTCACTAGCATAAATTTATTGTGAATAGTATAACTTCCTTCTACGACACTATTTTGTTCGGTATGCTCTCATGATCCACTGTATCTCCGAAAATGAATTCGATGAGCTAAAAACGCAAGGTTACAATCGTATTCCGCTGGTGCTAGAAACTTTTGCTGATCTGGATACACCGCTTTCAATTTATCTCAAGTTAGCCAATCAGCCTTATTCTTACTTACTGGAATCAGTGCTGGGAGGCGAAAGATCTGGGCGTTACTCAATCATCGGTTTGCCCGCTAAAACCAGACTGGAAGCGCGTGCCAATCATATTCAGATTATTAGTCACAATACAGTAGAAGAGGAGGCGGATACGACAGATGTACTTGGTTTCGTTGATGCTTACTTGAAACGTTTCAACATTGCACCACATGCCAAACTGCCTCGATTTGGCGGTGGTTTGACTGGTTACTTCGCCTATGATGCTGTGCGTTACATTGAATCCAAGCTATTCGATCAAGCTCAGCCTGATACGCTCCATACACCAGATGTTCTGCTATTGCTTTCGGAAGAGCTGATTGTTATGGACAATCTTGCCGGCAAACTTTACCTGATTATCTACATCGATCCAGCGCAAGAAGATGCTTATACGACAGGAAAAGACCATCTTAAGGAATTACTCCGTAAATTACGAGAGCCGCTGACTGCTCCTGCTGAAAAAGCGACCGCATCTGATGCTGCTGTTCATGAGTTTCCTGAAGCAGATTTTCTGGCCGCAGTAAAAAAAGCCAAACAATATATTGCTGATGGCGATATCTTGCAGGTTGTTTTGTCACAACGTACCAGCAAACCTTATTCGGCTTCGCCATTAGCGTTATATCGAGCCTTGCGTAGTCTGAATCCTTCTCCCTATATGTTTAATTATCATTTTGGTGATTTTCATGTTATCGGGGCTTCACCAGAAATTCTAGTTAGACTGGAAAAAGATACGATTACCGTACGCCCAATCGCTGGTACTCGCCCTCGTGGACAGGATGCGCAAGCGGATCAAGCGTTAGCGGAAGATTTATTGGCTGATCCCAAAGAACGCGCAGAGCATATTATGCTGATTGATTTAGGACGAGATGACATCGAACGAGTGGCTGAAGCTGGTAGTGTGAAAGTCACTGAAAACATGAAAATAGAATATTATTCTCATGTTATGCATATTGTTTCTAATGTCGAAGGGAAACTTAGATCTGATCTGAATGCTCTGGATGTGTTACGCGCCACTTTTCCTGCCGGAACTGTCAGCGGCGCTCCCAGAATAAGAGCAATGGAAATTATTGATGAGTTAGAAGTTTCCAAACGAGGAATCTATGCCGGTGCTGTTGGTTATCTGGGTTTCAACGGTGATATGGATTTAGCCATCACAATCCGTACCGGAATTATCAAGGATGGTTTGCTGCATGTACAAGCGGGCGCCGGTATCGTAGCAGACTCCGTGCCACAGAAAGAATGGATCGAAACTTGTAATAAAGCTAAAGCTTTACTGCGTGCAGCCGAGATCGCTGAAAATGGTCTGGATAGCACCGTGACCTGAGAACCTCTACTCAGGAGCTTTAATCGAGAGAAACGAAGCGTCAAGCAAAATCAAACTTGGCGACATATACACCTACTTGTGCCTTCATCGTCATAGCACAACCCAAAAACTAGCCATTGGTTCAAAGCTGCTTTTTAACATATGAACATAAGCAAAATATCTCCCCTACTGTGATGCTCTGAATTGGTATTTTCAACTTTGTAGCACTATAGATGTATAGATGGGAAGAACCGATTGCACCAGAAGGAAGGATGCATATGGCTTTTATCAGCTCCTATCTCCAAAAATTTCAACTAGTGATGTTTTTCCAATTTGAGACAAACATCTCGCAGCGTTTCGTCCACAGTACCATCGAATACAGCATGCCGATATATCCCGCTGAAAATATCAGCTGACCACAGCAAATATAAACAAGGCCCCTGGATAACTATGTTGTCACCAAAACTGTTAGTAATCGATGATCGATGAAATCGGCTATTTGCTATTTCGCCGGGATGAAGCCAACTTATTTTTAATGTCATTATCAAACGATATGAGCAGGCACATCAGTGGTAGCAGTTACCGCTTAAAGAGCAAAACAACAGCGGGTAATGTTTACCAATCGGTGAAGTAACCACAGATGGGTCAAAATTAGATTGCCATTGACAATATCTCAAGGGACGAGGAATCGAACCTGAAGGAGATTGAACAGACTCTCAAGAATATCTCCACAGCCAGTCTTATCCCACCTTCATTCCTGCCAGTCAAAATCAAACATTTTAAAATTTCCCAGCTATTAATATTTTTAACACCGAAATAGCAATCTTTTCATTCTCCCTCCCCTTCGAAATAATACAGCCTCTATATATGCATAAAAATAATAATAAAATCGTTTTATATTCTTTTTATGCATAAGAAATAGTTGTTACTCTTGCTTTGCTCGAACGACGTCGAGAGCCATAAACCAATAAACCTACAACTAAAAACAGAGGCATAAATGAGACACCGTACATGGATATGGCTTTATCTGATCACTCTCCCGTCACTGACAAATATGGTTCACGCAAAAGAAGCGCTTTCAGAAAATTGGAATAGCCAGACAACAGCAATTGATTCTAAGTCTGCGATATCAAAGGAAATAATTATACAAACTGCGGCAAACGGGCAAGCTGAACCAACCAAATCAACATTCATTGCTGGTGATACACCCTCCAGCTTTTACCAGCGCGCGCGCAGCTACAGCACTCACCCTGAGTCCGATCCTCCCCGTTACGTTCGTACTCTGTCCAAAACAGGGATTGATACTTTCAAAAATCTTTACTGGCTGGATGTCGGGTTGGATTACCGCGTACGTTATGAACACCGTCACAATGATATCCGACGCTCACGTATCACTACCGATGACCCTGTTCTACTCCGAACACGAGCCTATCTGGGTATCAAAGAAATTCTGGATCCTCTTCGCTTCGTCGTCGAATTTGAAGATGCACGCCGCTATAACGGTAAATTCCCTAAAGATAATCGCGACTGGAATGAGTTCGAACTGATCCAGACCTACGGCGAACTCTATTTCAAGGATGCGCTGGGGCGTGATGATCTGGGCAATCACCGTCCCATCAGAATCCGAGGTGGGCGCATGGCATGGGAAACACTGGATCGGCGCTTACTGGGTAGTAATCAATGGCGCAATACTACCAATAATTTTGAAGGTTTCCGCGTTACGCTCGGACAGGAATCGAATGACTGGGAATTCGATGCATGGGGAGTACAACCGGTCATAAGACTGATAGACAAATTTGACCGGCGCGACAAAGGCCAGTGGTTTTACGGCGCAATCGGACATTTTCGTCAATGGTCAGAAATAATCACCATTCAACCCTACTACATGGGGTTAATACAGGATGATGATGGTGGAACACGAATCAAACGTGAAATTCACTCTCCTGCCATACGAGCCTATGGTGTTGTGCCCAACACTGAAGTTGATTTCGATCTCGGTGCCATTTATCAATTTGGCCGTGACGGTGGACAGAAAAAATCAGCGCATTCCTATCTGCTCGAATTCGGCTACACCTTTCAACAAGCTGCTTGGAAGCCCCGTGTGAGTGCTTTTTACGGCTATGTAAGTGGCGATCGCGACCCTAACGACAACACAAACAACCGTTTTGAAAGATTCTTTGGTTTTGGACGCCCGTGGTCAGCTGATGACTATGTCATTATGGAAAATATCCAGGCACCTAAAATCAAGGTAGAGTTCCAGCCCCATCCGGACTTACAAATTGACGGAGGCTATAACGGTTTCTGGCTCGCCAGTAAGACTGACCGTTTCAACAATCTTCTCAACGGCAATGGAAATAACCATGATCGCAGCGGTAACAGTGGCAGCTTTATCGGGCATTCAGCCGATATTCGCGCCCGTTACAGGCTGACACCCCATATCAGTACCACACTGGGTTATTCACACTGGTTCAACGGCGGATTCATAAAAAACCGGCAACTGGCGAAACTGGGAGAAACGAGTGCCGGTACGGATTTTTTCTATGTTGAAGTCGCTATCAGCGCATTTAAATAACATCAACTTATCTATAAAAGGAAAACAAATGAAATTCAATACATGGTTGTCAGTCGGATTATTGACATTTGCTCTGACAGGTGCCAGCCAGGCGTTTGCTGATCGGACTCTTCTCAATGTCTCCTACGATCCGACGCGTGAACTGTATGAGGAATATAACCGCGAGTTCATCCGCTACTGGCAGGAAAGAACCGGGGAGAAAATTACTGTCAAACAGTCACATGGTGGTTCCGGCAAACAGGCGCGTGCGGTCATCGACGGTTTGCCTGCAGATATAGTGACACTTGCCCTTGCTCACGATATTGACGCAATCAGCGAGAAATCGGGACTGATCCCGGCCGAATGGCAGAAACGCTTACCTAATAACAGCTCGCCCTATCTCTCAACGATCGTCCTGCTGGTACGCAAAGACAATCCCAAAGGAATCAAAGACTGGGATGATCTGATCAAACCGGGTGTCGCCGTCATAACCCCCAATCCGAAAACATCGGGTGGTGCGCGCTGGAATTATCTGGCCGCATGGGGTTTTGCACTGAAAAAATACGATGGCGATGAAACAAAAGCACAAGAGTTCCTCACCCGAATTTACAAGAATGTCTCAATACTTGATTCAGGGGCACGTGGATCAACCATCAATTTCATCCAGCGCGGCATAGGAGATGTGCTGATTTCCTGGGAAAACGAAGCTTTTCTGGCGCTCAAGGAATATGGTCCGGAGAAATTCGAAATAATCATTCCCTCGATCAGCATTCTTGCCGAACCTCCCGTATCCATTGTCGATAAGAATGCCGACAGACATGGCGTACGTAATATCGCGCAAGCTTACCTCAAATATCTGTACAGCAAAGAAGGACAGGAAATTGCTGCACGCAACTTCTATCGACCGAGTAATTTGGAAATCTCAAAAAAATATACCCATCAATTTCCAAATATCAATCTGTTTACCGTAGATGAAGTGTTTGGTGGTTGGGAAAAAGCTCACAGCATCCACTTCAAGGACGGCGGCCTGTTCGACAAAATCTATGTCAATCAATGATCGATTCTGTATCTGGCACATTGATTGCTCATAACCTCAAACTCGAGAAGAATCAGACATAACAGTACTGATAGTGGGTGGAGATTATATTGCATCTCTCAAACAGAAAATCACGGCACCCGGCTATCTCTGCCCGTCTCAGGGGGGGGTGCTTGGATACGCAGCTACGTACAGCGGAAGTAAGAGAGCGTGAACATGCTGACGCAGAGCACCATTTCAAGCTCAAGAAGGTGGTAAAGTGGAACGCAATTTTTGCGTACGATGCTAGAACGGATCGAAAAAACACGCGTCACGGTCTGACGCCAGAGCGGGAAGCCGTGCGGTTCTCGCACAATCTTATCCCCGTCATACCCTACAAAACTCGTGCTGTACTGATACAGACAATAGTATCCAGTTCACAGTCGCGAGATAGACAAATACGCCTATTGGCACAGCTTAGACATCCTCAAGGAAGCAACTTAGGAATTCTTTAATCAGGCAGTTTCAGGAATGATCAGAATCAGAATAATGTGAAGCATAAGAGCCTACTCCATATTCATATACTAATCTACCGCCAAACCAACCTGCAACACAAAGCACGAATAATCCTGCTATAGACAAAATAATTGCGACTAATCCGGGCTGTACCAACTGCGTACCCTCCAATCGCATAAACAGGCTCACCGCATATAAAGACCAGCTGACCATCATTAATAACATATGCTGATTTGCCACTTTCATGGCCGGGCTCTGTTGGTCAATTTTAGCTAATTCCATCAGCCCTGCCACCATAGCTAACAAGGCTGTTACTACTCCGATGACAAGTAACACCCCAGCCACCTGACTCATTAATTCATCGGTTCTAAAAAAACTAGCAATATCGCAGAATGTTGCGATCACCCAGGTTGCAACTGGAAAATGAACTAATAGTGGATGGATGGGATGTTTCATGCAAATTCCTTATGTTATTAAGAATTAATTAGCTAAAAATAATTAAAATAATACGCTTAATAATGTCAGAAAACCGATAACGGCAATTCCGGCGTGAACAAAAACAATATTTCTAGGTGCAATATTTCCTTTCATATGAATGGAAGCCAGATAAAAACCACCTAATGCAGCTATCACCAGCAATCCAAGTGCTGCGGTCAAACGAACATCTTCTGCACCACCCGGTTCCAATACAGCTAATATTAACGCTACTAAACCGGTTGCACCTAACAAGGCGTGTATGATTGAAACTGCCCATGGTGCAAGTTTGCCAGTCAGTACTTTAGAAGCCAAAAACAGTCCCCCTACGGCAGCAATTGCGAAGATAATAATTGCAATCATTACTGTTGACATTTCATTCTCCTCTTTTTTTAACAGTGGATTTCTACTATATTACATAATATGACACTTTATCAATATAAATATGTCAAAACTAAAAATAATATCGTTGGATACTTATGAAACCCGCCCTCTCACTATTAGGCAAACGTCAACAATCGTTACTGACAGCATTGTTACATCATCGTAAAGGGTTAACTATTGGAGAATTATCCGATTTATTAACTATTTCACGCAATGCGGTTAATCAACATCTTAATCATTTAAGCAGTAACGGATTCATTCAAAGCTCGCTACAGGAAAGCACTGGAGGTAGACCTGGCAAGCTATATACACTTACAACCAATGGTTTGGAGCTTTTTCAGCGACGCTATTCATTTTTAGCAAAATTGCTACTTTCCTGGATAAATAATACGGGAGAGCATGAACTTGACGCATGTCTGACTGAACTGGGTACCAATATGGCAAATGAGCTTGAACATCGTATGACGCAACATACTTCACGAAATGCAAAGCTCCAGGAAGCGGTTACCATCATGTGTGAGCTTGGTTACGATTCTCATCTTGATCAGGTAACAGATGATTATTCAGAAATTGTCGCCAATAACTGTATTTTTCAAGAACTAGCGCAACAACATCAAGAGTTTTGCCAACTTGATCTCAATTTTTTAGCTAAGTTGTTAAAAGCTGATATTGAACATACTGAATGTATAGTCAAAGAAGGGAAATATTGTCGTTTCAAAATAACTAATATTCGTTCTGAATCTGAATAACTTACATCGGCAACTAATGCTGGCGTTATAATCTGCCCTTATTTTTGATTTGATTCAAAATCATTATGGGTTTAGAGCACTGTCACCAAATCAGCATCAAACTCCCAGTTCTGCACGAGTGGAAACATCTATTAGCAATTGTTATCTTGCAAGGTATCAGTGTCTTTATATGCAGCTTGTCTTTTATTGCATCTGTTCAGGCAGAAGAAGATAGTTTGATCCACACACTCACCGGTTACGATATCAGCGAAATAACTCCTGCTTCATCTATCAAGTTGAAATTGGGAGGTTGGATAGAAACCGGTTTTAGCGGTAACCCACACTTACCGCGCAATCACTCAAATTACCCGGTAGCATTTAATGACGGCGCAAATCAATTCAAACTGCACCAACTGTATGCATTTATTGAAAAGGAAGCAGCCACTAGCGGAAACGTTTGGGACATAGGAATGCGTGCTGATCTACTCTATGGCACAGATGCAAAATTTTCAGCAACTAAAAACTTTGATAGTAGTATTTTCGGCCAACACCCTAAGCATCAATTAGTGTTTCCACAACTATATGCGAATCTCTACGCTCCCATCGGTAACGGTTTGACGCTCACTGTGGGCCATTTTTATACTTTGATCGGCTATGAATCTGTGACCTCACCTGATAATTTTTTCTTCTCACATGCATACGCGATGCATTATGGTGAACCCTTCACTCATATGGGAGCATTGCTCTCCTATCCGCTCAATATCAATTTGACTGCCAAAAGTGGGGTTGTCACTGGGTGGGACAGTCTTTCTCGACACATTCCGAATTATATAGGGGAATTAAGCTATACCAGTGAGAGCGGCCAAACCACCGTTACGACTGCTTTGATTACAGGGAATGCAAGAACAGCTAATTTGCGTGAACATCATAACCGCACTATGTACAGTATCGTGCTGGAACACCGCTTTTCTCAAAAATTACAGTATGTATTGCAGCATGATTTTGCTATTCAAGCACAAACAACAGAGACACCTGCTGCCGCATGGTACGGTATTAATCAGTATCTGCTGTATGCGATTTCACGCCAGCTAGGAGCAGGATTACGCTTTGAATGGTTTCATGACAAAAACGGAACGCGCGTCATGGAAGATGGAGATACTCAGGATCTAATTGGCATTACAGCAGGATTAAATTATCAACCTATTCCTGGAATTACTTTACGTCCAGAAATTCGCTATGATTTAGCAACCCGACACCCAATCTTCGGAGATGGTCATCATAAAGATCAAATTTTGCTTTCTGCCAGTGCTATTTTACACTTTTAAATAACCCAAGATTTATCAGCTGATAAAAAGAACAAGAATGTTTCGATAAGCTATTTTTTCGGAACGTACAAATCTGTAATCGTTCCTTCAGCCAGTTCGGCAGCAAATAAAACCGTTTCAGACAAGGTGGGATGAGGATGAATAGTTAATGCAATATCTTGCATATCCGCACCCATTTCCAGTGCTAGCACGGTTTCCTGAATTAGTTCACCCGCATGAGGACCAACCATCCCTGCACCGATAATTCTGCGAGTGGTTTTGTCAAAAAGCAATTTGGTCACGCCTTCATCGCGTGCCATTGTAATGGCACGCCCACTAGCAGCCCAAGGGAATACAGCTTTTTCATAAGCAATATCCTGTTTTTGGGCTTCGGTTTCTGTTACCCCCATCCAGGCAATCTCAGGGTCGGTATAGGCTACTGCTGGAATGGTACGCGCATCGAAGGCAGCCTTGTGTCCAGCAATGACCTCAGCTGCGATTTTTCCTTCATGTGAAGCCTTGTGCGCTAACATTGGCTCACCAACAATATCGCCAATAGCAAAAATGTGAGCAACATTGGTTCGCATCTGCTTATCCACAGCAATGAAACCACGTTCATCTATATGAACACCCGCTGCTTCAACATTAATCGATTTTCCATTTGGCCGACGCCCTACTGCAACCAACACTTGATCATAACGCTGTGGTTCTGGTGCTTGCTCGCCTTCAAAAAATACCTTTAACCCTGCATCATCTGCCTCAATCCGGTTCACACTGGTATTCAGGTAAATTGCTTCGCAGGCGGCTTTTAGTCGCTTGTAAAGTGGCTTGACCAAGTCAGGATCAGCACCTGGAATCAGCTGCGCCATGCGTTCTACGACACTGATCTTGCTACCAAGCGCGCGATAGACGGTTGCCATTTCCAAACCGATAATTCCTCCACCCAGGATCAACATATGCTCGGGAATATTGGTTAACGCCAATGCTCCGGTTGAGCCGATAATGCGTTTATCATCTGGGAGACCAGGGAGGTAAGCAGTACTTGATCCAGCAGCAATAATACAGTGATCAAATGAAATCGTTTTGATGCCATCGGGTGTTTCAACTGCAAGTGTATGTGCCCCAGTGAATTTTCCAGTGCCATGAATCACAGTCACCTTGCGTTGCTTGGCCAGCATTGATAACCCTTTGGTGAGCTTATGCACAACTGAATCTTTCCAGGCTCGCAATTTGTCCAGCTTTATTTCCGGCTGCCCGAAATGAATACCGTATTGCTCTGCTCCTCGTGCTTCCGTTAGGGTTTTTGCTGCGTGCAATAGTGCTTTGGAAGGAATACAGCCCACATTTAGACATACTCCGCCTAATGTGGTGTGACTTTCAATCAAAATCACCTGCTTGCCCAAATCAGCGGCACGAAATGCAGCTGTATAACCACCTGGTCCTGCGCCTAATACCACCACTTCAGCGTGGAATTCGCCGGGTGCAACGGAAGCAGATGACGATGATTGCGTTTCTTCAACAAGTTTATCCGGATTTACAATAGGTCGATCAGCAGCTTCAGTAGCAGATGCGGATGAAGCTGCTTGCTCTTTGGCTTCCAAAGTGACAATGGGTGAGCCCTGCGAAATTTTGTCGCCCACTTTGACGTGGATCGTTTTAACGATACCTGCCTGGGGAGAAGGCACTTCCAGCGTGGCTTTATCTGTTTCTAGTACCAGTAATGAAGCTTCCTGTTCCACTTTATCACCTGGTGCCACTAAAATTTCAACTACAGGCACATCCTGGAAATCACCAATATCGGGTAAAACTACTTCTTTAAGTTGTGTCATCTTCTATTCTCTGATGTGGCCGTCACCCAGCACGATATATTTTTGACTGGTTAACCCCTCTAACCCTACTGGGCCGCGCGCATGCAATTTATCGGTGGAAATACCAATTTCTGCACCTAAACCATATTCAAATCCATCTGCAAAACGAGTGGATGCATTCACCATCACCGAACTGGAATCTACCTCGCGCAAAAATTGGCGCGCCCGCGAATAGTTTTCCGTCACAATGGTATCTGTGTGCTGCGAACCATATGTAGCGATATGCGTAATTGCTTCATCAACATCAGCGACCACTCGGATATTCAATATTGGTGCCAAATATTCAGCATGCCAATCTTCTTTAGTTGCTAGTTTCATTGATGAAACAAGCGCACACGCTGCTTCATCTCCACGTAATTCCACTTTCTTTTTTAGTAATATCTCACATATAAGCGGTAAAAATTGTTTTGCAATTTCCGTATGTACCAATAATGTTTCCATGGTGTTGCAGGTGCCGTAGCGCTGGGTTTTAGCATTGTCTACAATGCGTAGCGCTTTTTCTAGATCAGCTGATTGATCAACATATACATGACACACACCATCCAGATGCTTGATAACTGGTACACGTGCTTCGTTGGTAATCCGTTCAATCAAGCCTTTGCCACCACGAGGAACGATCACATCTACATATTCACTCATGGTAATCAATTCGCTAACCGCTGCACGATCCGTTGTTTCGATTACTTGCACGGCCTGTTCGGGTAAGCCAGCAGTTCGTAATCCTTCTCTTACGCATGCAGCAATCGCTTGATTGCTATGAATGGCTTCGGAGCCACCGCGTAAAATTGCCGCATTGCCCGCCTTAAGACACAAACCAGCTGCATCTGCCGTCACGTTAGGGCGCGCTTCATAAATAATGCCAATTACTCCCAACGGCACACGCATTTTACCGACTTGAATCCCAGTAGGACGATAATCCAGATCAGTGATGGCCCCTATCGGATCTGACAAAGCTGCAATTTGTCGCAAGCCAGTCGTCATACTTGCAACACCTTTTGAAGTCAAGGTCAAACGATCAATCATCGCTGGCTCTAATCCTTTTTGCTTGGCTTGAGCTACATCCTGAGTATTAGCCGCTAACAGCAATGCTTCATCACGGTTAATCGCTTCAGCCGTTGCAATCAAAGCAAGATTTCTAGTCGCGGTATCTGATCTGGCGACTACACGAGCTGCCGCCCGCGCTGCCTGGCCAAGCGCTTGCATGGCAACGTGTATTGATCGATTTTTTTCCATGGAGAATAATGATTTATTTTAGTAATGAAATTTGACCAAAAAATATGCTGTTCCAATTTTTAACGAGAAATTATTTTTACCATTTACCCGCTCTGATCAGCTTGTTTTTAAGCCCTGGCAAGGGAAAATCACGTGCATATGCTTGTTTAGCGTAATGGCTAGCTTTACCGTAATTTTTTTGCTTGAAATACATGAGCCCAAGATTATAAAGAATAGTAGCATTATCTGGTTCCAGGTCAGCTGCCACTTGTAGCTGTTCAAGCGCTTCCTTATTCCTATTATGGTGCGTCAAAAATGCGCTATAAATCGAGCGCACTTGCACATCCTTCATATTCATACGAATTGCACGATCAAAATAACACTCAACTGGCCACTTCAACCCTGGAATACGTGTAGATTTCTCTCTAATAGAATATTTAAATAGCGAAATCAGTGCTCGATGATGATTGGGCCAAGCACGCAATGTATAATTTAGATCACCTGCCGGTGTTCCACTAGTATTACCTTTGATCAAATTTTCTACATCCGAAGTAAAATGATGTCTTTCTACAATCTCTAACTTACCTTTTAAATTAAACCGCTCTATGTAATCAAACGGACCAACATCATTTTTCAGTTCACCACAATAAGGTTTTTTCTGGGCAGCGGTAGCAGCAGACGGAATTGATGAAAGGGCGATAACTACTAAACATACCAGAATTCTCATTATTTTTTTATTCATCTTCTCCACCTTGCTTCTAAAACTTAATACATCATTTATTTGGCTCAATTGTAACATCCAGTAATCTTGCTAATTTATTAGCGCCAGCTTTCCTAGAATTAGTACGTACTTTCTCTATCGGTGCAATAGGTGCCTTATTTTTTCGTAGCAATGACAGAAATCGCTGTAATTCTTCTACAATAGCAACACTGGAATTCAAAGGCACAATTGTATCAACGCCCATATCCACCAATTTTTGTGCAGTATCTCCAGCTGGATCAGTTAATGCCAAAATAGGGCGTTGTGCGCGTAGATATTCATATAATTTGGCAGGAATTTGCTGGTTACAATTGGCTGCCTGTAAGATTAATAGCCCATCAGCAGCTACCATTTCTGCTAACGCTTCACTGTAAGAAATCGGTGGTGCAAGTGAAACGATGGAGCCAATTTCAAAGCGATCAATTAAAGATTGCAAATAATTTTCATGATGAGATGCTCGCAGCACAACTTGCAGGTTATTTGCATTGATAATATTTTGTCGCTGCAAAATTGCCAGTGCTTCGAATAAATAAATTGGATCTCGCTCGGATGGATAAATAATGCCGCTATGTAAAAGCGTAATTTTTCCTGTTGCAGTAGAAATGGTTGGATGAGCAACCGAACTAAAGCTGAATTCATCATACCCATTTTCAATCAAATGAAAGCGGGATGTTGGAATATGTGAAAAACGTGTTTGGTAATCCTTCAGTGTGCTTGGAGTGGTAAAAACTGCACCGGAACAATACTCAATTGCTTTTCTTTCAACTTGTACATAGGAACGATAAGTTTGCGGATGACGAGGATAATCTGGTTGTACCATTGGATCTCTAAAATCAGCAATCCATGGGATATTTGTTAAACGATGCAAGCTCAATCCGATCGAATGAGCCGTTGCAATAGGATAAGTGGACCAGATGATATCTGGCTTATATTTTTTGATTAAATATAAGCCGACCGGCACTGCTGTTAGGTGCCAGCTTGCCCAGCGATCTGGCAAAGCTAATGCGCGTGGATAACGCCCCATTATCGTCAAATGTCTTGCTGTATCCAGAGCAAGAGAACGATAAACACGCACCTGTTTCGGAATGTCTGCTAATTGGCCAGCATCAGTCTGTGGGTATGCATGCGCAGAAGGAGCCAATATAATCGGCTCCCAACCATGATCAGGCAGATAACGGGCAAAACGTAGTGTACGCTGCATGCCGCTGCTGCCATGCATAGGTGGAAAGTGATAAGCAATCATCAGAACACGTTTCACCATGACAACACACTCTTTACGGTTTGTTCTGCGACTTGATTACGCCATTCGCGTGTAGAAAATGTATGATCGGCCTGTTGTATATGGAAAAACACTACTTCTTTTTCTTTCAGTATTTTTTGCCAATCTGTAGAGGTATGGATCAAATCCATAAATTCATGTGCAGTGAGATCTTTTCCGCTGATAATAATCAACACCCGTCCTTTAAAGGATTTTAATCCTGTTCGCATACGTTCTGGCAACGATGCGGTTAAATCACATGTTGAACTAGCTTGATCTTCAACTGAAGTTGGCTTTGCTCTCTGTAAACTGTTTTTACCAAATGTATATAAAGAACGAATTGAAGCCAGTGGATTAAATTTACCGCTTATTAGTTTCCCCCAAAACTCCTTTGAAAATAGACGCTTCAAGTAATAATGTTTCAAATAAGCCTTGGCAATCCCTTGTTCAGTTCTCACCCACGGATTAAGCAAAATTAAGCCACTGATACGTTGATCTTGATGCGCATAAAACAATGCAGCGGATGCTGCATCACACAATCCCCAGATAATCACCTCTTCCAACGCAGAACAGTGCTCAAAAAAAATATCGGTAGCACAGCGAAGATCCGCCGCGATATGTTCAAATGTTTGTATTGCACCGTCACTATCACCCATACCACGATAATCAAAACGCATCACAGGAATACCTCGTTCCGCCAGATAGCGTGCCAATAAAACAAACTGACGATGACTGCCAACACGATACTGTGGCCCTCCTACAACAATCAGCACTCCACGTGAGATTGGTTGTTGTGGCAAATGCAAAATTCCGTAAAGCCATGCTTGCTGACAATGGAAACGCAGCGCCTGTTCTTGAAAACTCATAACTGGATTCCCGCAAATGTTGCAAAGGTATTAGTTGTTGCTGTCAATAACTCTGGACATTCACTAATCTCCTGGGTCGCCCAGAAAGGCAATCCAGCCACACATGCTGTTGCAACTTGCACACCCGATTGCTGCCATTTTTCGATGACTGCAGTACTAGCATGGGACAAGCCACGTTCGGTATCAGATATGATTTCAAACCAGTAAATTTCGCTGTTGTTAACAGCCAACTGATCCAACCGCAACGTATCAATGGCAACTGCCATCGCAGAAGAAAGCGTGTAACCTGCTATTTCAAGTGATTGGCCCGCATTCAGTTGCTGACGTAGCCCCTTGGTACCCGAAACCTTTTCTCCATTGTCTGACAGTAATGTGTTAACCAGTTTCAAACGCAAAAACTGAGTCAAAAATGATTTGCCGCTAATCACAGGCTGCCACAGCACAAGTTTCTCCACATTCATCCCGGTTTTCCTGGCACAATCCAGTGCCAATACAGCGCCGAGTCGCAAACCCCAGAAATGAATTGATGTAAACTCTTGTTGTCGCAACCAGTAATAAACATATTCAATATCAGCCTGCCAAATTTCCCAGGCGGCCTCTCCAAAATCTCCTTCGCTGTCTCCGCAACCATATAAGTCAATCTGCAAAACGCTATATCCTATTTTGGTCAATGCTTTAGCTTGCAAAGCAGCCATGCGCCGAGATTTATTCATTTCCTCGGCAAAAGGATGGATATAGACAACAGCTTGCTTGAATAATGTTTCTTGAACAGCAGGATAAAAGAGACAAAAGCGTTTGCCAGGCGAAGCATCCAGAAAAAAAGGTTCAGCTGGCTGATTTATCATATAGATCTAACTGGACAGCTTGTCCTCAACGAAAAGAACCAAGCTTCCTACAGTTTCAAATGCTTGTGCACTGATTTCATCATCGTCTACCGAAAAGTCAAAATACTCTTCTAAAGCAGTAATCACATTAACGACAGCCATTGAATCCAATTCAGGAATATTACCTAGCAACACCGAATCGGCTGTCAGTGAATTTTTTCGTTCACCCAAATTCAACACATCCCCCAAAATACTTTTAACTGCTTCAAGTTGCTGCATATTGACTCCTTAAAAGGCCATTGTTTAATACTAGCGACATTTTAAGATAATTTTTTAAAGTACGCCGCATTGACACGCTCGTTTACCATCACTTTATCCCAAAACAAGTGACGATATATTGAACTACTAAATTGGATAATGTTACAGTTGCCAAGAAACTTCTATATAAAATTACATGTAGCACGCACGTAATCAAATGAAATATATACAGATTTTCCAATAATAGATCCTGAAACCAATTAACCCCATGATATGAATTTGTCCGAACTGTATTGGCAACGCATTACTCCACTTCACCTGCTCTTGTGGCCAATCAGCTTACTATTTGCGCTATTTCAATCTATCCGGCATTTGTTTTATCGTCGCAACATGTTCGCGGTGACGGCACTACCTGTACCAGTCATTGTTATCGACAGCATAACTGCAGCTAGCCCAGCCAAAATACCGCTTATCATCGAAATTGTTCGTCTGCTCAGAATAGATGGTTTACGACCAGCCATTATCAGTCATGGCTACGCAGATAACTATCACCCTCCCATGCATGTAACGCGTGCCAGTTCACCCCAGCTTGCTGGCAAAAAATCGTTGCTACTTGCCTATTATTTGCGTGAAACCTGCCCGGTATGGATTGGTAAGGATCGAATCGAGACTGCCAAGGCATTGCTGGCCGCGCACCCGGAATGTAATGTATTACTATGCAATGACGGTATGCAGGATTTTCAACTGCGGCGAGATTTTGAAGTCGTCATCATTGACACTAGAATTATCAACGCAAGTAATGGCCTGATTTTGCCAGCCGGCCCATTACGAGACAGTTTTGCTCGTTTAAAATACGCAGATGCCATTGCGCTGGCTGGTCACCAGAGACAAATAGCACCTACCAATGCGGCAACTGAATCATTTTATATTACCCCATTGGAGGAACATTTCTTTAATTTGTCTCGGCCGGAACTCACGGCCAGCGCAGCAGAACTGATGAATAAGACGAACAAATATATTCACACTGCGGCATGCTACCCTAACACCCAAAGTTTTCTGGATAGCTTGAAATTTATGAGATTGGAAACCATTCCTCATATGTTTTCGGAACATCATCATTTTACTGCCAAAGATCTTCAGTTCGAAGCAACTGAAATTATTCTGGTACCTGAAGAAGATGCGGTAAAATTCCTCCATTTGCGCGATGAGCGTATCTGGGTTCTACGTCAAAACTACCGTATTGATTCTGGGCTACACCAAATCATACTTACAAAACTAAGAGAAAAATTTATGGATCCAAAACTGCTGGACATCCTCGTTTGTCCGCTATGCAAAAGTCCGCTGATTTATAAAAAGGAACAACAAGAGCTAATCTGCAAGGCAGATCGGCTTGCTTACCCTATTCGGGATGGCATCCCGGTGATGCTGGAAGAAGAAGCAAGAAAACTGCCTGAAGAGGAAGAAATCAAATAAGCATTCCATTTTTAGAGATATCTCAAATTCAATCAGGCAAATGTTCTACTGATAGTAAGAATCGCATACCACCTGCCGATCCACCGTGCGCGCCAATCCTCGGCTAGCTTAACTTGTAAGAGCCTGTTCAAAATCTTTTAAGCAAAAGAGCCAGGAATGCCAGCTGAATGAATTGCAAGCTGGTATTGAGTTTACGCTCGCAGTTTTTCCACAACCGTCGATTCTTCTCCAGCCAGGCAAAGCTGCGCTCCACCACCCAACGCTTGGGGATAACGGCGAAGGTATGCAATTCACTGCGCTTGGCAATCTGCACCGTAACCAGTTTTCCTAGAATTTCTCGCACGCCTTCAGCAAATGGTTCTCCGGTATAGCCGCTATCGCACAGCAGACTTTGTACTTTTCCCAAGCTTGGTCTGCAGTGCTCCAGGGCTTGCAACGCCCCTTTGCGGTCAGTCACTTCTGCCGTCGTCACCGCAATGGCATGCGGCAAGCCCTGGGTATCAACTGCGATGTGACGCTTGATACCAGAGATCTTCTTGCCAGCGTCATAACCCTTCTGGCCCGCCGTGTCCGTGTTTTTCACGCTCTGCGCGTCCACGATCAAGAACGTGCTGCAAGCGCTGCGCCCCTGTCTGGTACGAACCGCGCCAACGGATTTTTTTTAACGCCCGCTCCAGCAGGCTCACTCCCTCCGCATCTGGCTCACTCCAGATGGCCCAGTACGAGTGCACTGTGCGCCACTTCGGAAAACTGTCCGGCAACAGACGCCACTGGCAGCCACTCTTGAGCAAATATAGCACCGCACAAAACACCTCGTACAGATCCACGGTGCGCGGACGTGTCTTCTTCCTCGCACCCTCCAACAACAGGCGAACCTGCTCAAATTGTTCTCGACTAATGTCGCTAGGATAGTATTTTCTCATCCAGAGAGTATCTACCAAAAAAAAGATTTTGAACAGGTTCTAACAAGAGATCAGTAGTTGCAGGTTGCTTGTGATATCTTCTATTGCAACCTTGAATAGATTTTAAAGAAACCAGGAAAAGAATCTTGATGAGGTAAATGCAGACAATTTTTCGGGGTTCCCCAATTACAATCCACTGACATCAAAGGAGAACATATGAACAACATCAGCAAAGGACTACTGATTGCGCTGGCAATTACCTGGTCAAATTTAGCTTTCTCGGTACAAAGTGATGAGCAAACAGCAGATACAGCAACTCCTGCGGAAAAAACAACAGTAGCTGACGGTGCACTGCTTAGCGGTAATGGCTGGCAACTGATCCGCAAGCTCGAGATGGGTAATTCAGGAAAATTCGTACAAATGGTACTGATAGAAAAAGGGCGTCAAGCTGATAAAACCATATACAGTAACGCAATTACTCGCTTATGTGCGAATGAAAAAGAATTTTGCCGAATACGTTTCTGGGCACAGAAATACCTCATTCCTGAAAAAGTCTCATTGACTTTGGTACAACAAAAAGCGCAACAAGCAGATCATCTGGTTAATCGTAAGGCTGGCATAGAAAGAACGCTGTGGGCTTGTACAATTGATGCAACTGATGATGCTTGTCTCCAATAGTGTTTACCCTGTTTCTGGCTTGTGCTGATATACAATTTCCAGCAAGTTCAGAAACAGCTCTTCCAAAAACAAGCGTGCATTTAATGGATGGCTGGCTAATTGCTGTGAAGCTGCCAGCTCACGCCATAAAAATCCCAACGCAATCAAATCTACTGTGGCTGCCTGCTGCCTAATCTTATCCGCCTGCTGCAAGTGATAATAAATTCTGCCACCTGCACGGCAGCTCATTAAGTCATAACACCACTTTTGCACCCAGCCGGTAACTGTTGATAAATCTTGCTTATATAATTTCTCGGCCCATGCAATCAAATCAAATTTTTCTGGTGTACTCAAACTCTGAATAAAAGCAGCATGCAGTGCGGCTTGTTGCTCATCGTGTTGTAAAGCCAGCAACGGTGAAAAACCAGCCATCGCCAAACAAAAATCAGGTTGCCTAATTCCTTGTTGCTGTAACCATTCTCTTGCTTGTTGGCGCGTTGGCACTGGCATCATAATCTGCTGGCAACGGCTTAAAACCGTTGCTGGAATAGATGCTGTGTTATGTGTGACCAGCAAAAACAACACGCCTGGCGGCGGTTCTTCCAGTTTTTTCAATAGCGCGTTGGCAGCCGCTACATTCATTGCTTCTGTAGGATGGATCAATATGATTTTGTCACGTTCCTGATGAGCACTGAGGTAAATAAAATCATCCAGTGCACGAATTTGCGCAATGGTAATTTGCTGACTTAGCTTTTTGGCTGTTTTCACACTAGTTGTTTCTGTCTTGCCAACTCCAGTGGATTCACTCGCAACATGCTTTAGCTCTGATAATGCTTCCGGCTCCAGACAATAAATATTTGGATGTGTCCCTTGCTCAAACCAGTGGCAATCCGAGCATTTTTCGCATGCCATGCCTGCATTCTGATTTTGAGCACACAACATGGATTTGGCTAATGCACGTGCAAACGCTAATTTGCCAATTCCTCTGCGCCCCTTCAGCAACAAGGCATGATGCTGCGAACTCTTCGGTTGCTTCATTTGCTGCCAAAGCATCCTCTGCCAGGGGAAAATTTCAGCGGCAGCCATTTGTATAATTAGTGTGCTTTAATCTGCTCATTTCTGTTATCAAAAACCAATCCCATTTAAACTATTTTAATACCAATTAGCATACGTATGCACCGCTCACATTCTTCACAAACACCCATCGCAACTGCTCACGCACGGCCGCTTCCCTCTTTTTGGCATGCCGCTGTCTGTTTTGTTGGTATTTTGTTGTTAATTGGAATAGGGCTGTTTGTATTCCATATCAATTTACACGTGCTCATTTTCTTTGCGCTAGCCTGGGCAGGATTGCATACGCGTTTACTGGGTTACCCTTTCCTTGCCATTCGCTCCATGATGAATACCGGGATCAGTAAAGCCTTATCGGCTATTTACATCTTTTTGCTGATCGGCATGGTCATTGCCAGTTTCATGCATAGCGGCACCATTGCTAGCCTACTGTATTTTGGACTGAATTGGCTCAATCCCGCCCTGTTTTTAGCTGTCGGATTTATCGCGTGCTGCCTAATGTCAGTTGCTACTGGCACTTCCTGGGGCACAGTAGGCACAATCGGCGTGGTGCTGATCGGCATTGGGGAGGTTATGAACATTCCTTTGCCTGTGGTAGCTGGCATGATTGTCTCTGGCGCTACTTTTGGTGACAAACTTTCTCCTATTTCCGATACCACCAATCTGGCTGCCATGAGTGCCGACACACAGCTGTATCGCCATATTGCTGTCATGCTGTATACCACCCTGCCTACTTTCCTGATCGTGCTGGTTATTTTCCTCATCTGGGGACAACAATACAGTGCACAAACTTTACCCCAAGCTCAACTAACTGAAATTCGCTCTGCGCTGGCACAAACTTATCGCATGAATGGTGTTATTACACTCTTGCCGCTGGTTGTCATGCTGGGCATGAGCATTAAGCGTTACAGTGCAGAAATCAGCATGACAAGTAGCATCTTGCTAGCTGTATTAATCGCCGTGTTTTATCAGGAGCACGCAGCAGCCGATGTACTCAATGCTTTATGGCTAAATACACCTGCCGACACCGGCATCACCAATATCGATGCATTACTCGGGCGCGGTGGCTTGTACAGCATGGCTTGGACGTTACTACTAGCCATACTGGCCGTAGCCTTGGGCGGCATATTATATGAAGCTGGTTTCTTGCAAGCGCTCCTGCAGCAATTGATAGCCTCCCTACATCGCACCAGTACCTTGATTGCCGCCACCATTGCTTCTGGTCTGGCCGGAAATTTGGTTATGGGAGAAGCTTATATCTCTATCATTCTCAATTGCCAGTTATTTAAACAAACTTACCAAACCAAACAACTGGATCCAGCCATTTTGTCACGCTCTGTAGAGGAAGGGGCCACTCTGACCACCGGTATTATCCCCTGGACCACTGCTGGCGTTTTCTACGCAGCCACTCTCAACGTCCCTACGCTGGATTATGCCCAGTACGCCTTGTTTAATGTACTCAATCCTCTAATTTCAATCATCATGGCCATATTGGGAATCGGTTTGCTACGCCCACGCAACCAATATCAACACGAGCACATATCAAATACAAAGCCATGAATATTAATTTTCTTTGGCCTGAGCTGACCAAAAGTTTTCCACAATTGCTGCCACTGCTGTTTTAACAGTTGCTAACGGTAAACTACCCTCTACTACCCGAATTCGATCAGGAAACTCTGCCACACGCTGCAAATACGCTTGTCGCACTCGCTCAAAAAACAGATCTGATTCCTGCTCAAAACGATCAGTTGTTCTGGCAGCCTGCACCCGCTGACGACTGATAGCAACTGGCACATCAAAATACAATGTTAAATCAGGTGAGAAATCCTCCAGGCACCATTGCTCAAGTTTTTCCAGTTTAGCCAAAGGCACTCCTCGCCCTCCTCCCTGATACGCAAAACTGGCATCAGTAAAACGATCGGACACCACCCAGGCACCACGCTGTAACGCCGACAAAATTACTTTATCCAGATGCTCCCGCCGCGCAGCAAACATCAACAATGCCTCGGTTTCAGCATGCATTGTTTGGCGATGATCCAGCAACAACTCGCGTAATGCCTCTCCTAATACAGTTCCACCTGGCTCACGCGTTACCACCACCTCTAAGCCTTGATTTTGCAAAAAATCTGCCACCCAGGCCAGATGTGTGCTCTTCCCTGCGCCGTCGATCCCTTCAAAAGTAATCAATTTTCCACGTAATAAACTCATCGTCCAATGCCATTAACAACCACCTAAAATAGCAACCTCTTCCTATGCTGACGCCATCATACGAAAGAAACAATATCGTTTCATGTTCATGCCACTGAAATTATTTTTTCTACATTAAAAAGTAGCAGACAGCCTACAAGTCAAAAATGATTATTAGAGCTTCCTTGATAGGATTTTTATATTGTTTTTCAAGTTGACCTTGTTTTTTCCTGATACGTGTAATATCAACCGCGCGTAATTGCTTAAGATTGACATGACGATTCTTATCCAAACCATTTTTTTCAGAGGGTTTTAGATTCACAGCAAATGGCCAAGGTTTATGCTGGGGGAGCAAGGGAGCAACAATCAGGGTTCTGGATTGGGTGTTAACCAGATCGCTTTGAATAATGACACACGGCCTTAGTTTTCTTGTTTCTGCTCCCTTCGTTGGCTCAAGATCTACCCAATAAATATCCAGTTGTTTGAAATCAATCACTAGCCAACCCATCTGCCAGCGTACTCTCCCATGCTTGTAATTCTGTTAGGTAGTCTGCATCTTCTGCCTCTTCCTGATTTGCTTTACATAATGCTGCCTGCAAGAAATTTCTGCGCTCCTGTTTTAACAGCTGATTAACGTAGGCACTACGATTACCGCTGGCAACATCATTCAGAAAAACAAAAGTCTCTTCGTCAAGTGTAATAGTTATTCTGTAAGACATAATTCCTCATATTAATCGGTATTCGGTAAAATCACATTATATATCATACTTATTGATATGAAGTTAGCTACTTCATAGATTAATTAAGTGATGGAGCTATTTAGATAAATGAACAAGATGCGCGCGCTGCGCCAAACACAGATCACTTTTATCGTATCTTTTTCCCCTGATATAAATTACTCTGAAAAGAGTGAAGACAATTTCTCAGATGTGAGCAGATTGAAATTTGGGCACGATTCTACCCATGTCTGGATAACCAGCTAAAACCTGAATACGTTTGATCATTTCCTGGGTGAATTTGAAATCAACATCAGGAATCCTTCTTTAGTGTAATAACGGGTGATGTCTTCTAAATCACGCAAGGTAACATCAGCAATGCTTATTTTCACGTAATACCCGAGCGCTTTTTCGCTTCTGATAATGACACAATATTGTCTTCCCTGATGTCCATCAACTCTTGGACAACAGCTTTAACAAAAGCCAACTCTTCTTGGTTCCGTTCATACGTATTGAGATCTTGTACTACAGCTATGCCTCGGCCACGGCTGGTTAAAAGAACGGGTCTGCCAGTTTCTTTAACTCGACGCACAATACGACCAGGATTAACCTTTAAATCTGCAAGAGGAATGACATCTTCAGAAAATTTGATGGTCACGATATTCTCCAAAATATTTTAAGTGGTTTATAGCACCCGTTAACAGCACCTGTTAAAACATATTTTCTATTGGATAACTTCTTAAATAGAGAGCGTCTTTGCAACCACCGTAGGTGGGAAGCAATCCAACATAACCGTATCAACGAAGGAAATAGCATTTTGCTGCCATGATCCACTTCATTCCATAAATAGCTGCGTCTATCTAATCAACAAAACGCCAATTCCATTGATTTATTTTATTAATTATATAATTTTTTGTATAATTAATGCCATGATCAAGCCGATTGAATTTATCTCTGATTCACTTGATGAATTACGTAATTTTCCAATAGCAGCAAGGCGCGAAGCAGGTTTTCAGCTAGATAAAGTACAAAAAGGTATGGAACCGGATGATTGGAAATCGATGAAAACAATTGGAACAGGAGTGAATGAGATTCGTATAAAAGATACGGCTGGCACATATAGAATTATCTATATAGCTAAATTTGCAGAAGCTATATTCGTGCTCCATTGCTTCAAGAAAAAAACAGAGAAAACAGCAAAATCTAATATTGATCTGGCTAAATCCAGATATAAAGAACTAGAGAGAAGACTTAAATGAGCGAAAAATTTGAAAGTGTGTGGGACGCAATAGAAAATACACCACAACAAGCTACAAGCATGAAGATGCGTTCTCAATTGCTGATAATTCTGCAAAAACATCTGAAAAATAGTGGCCTTACACAATCTAAAGCTGCGAAATTACTCGGAGTAACTCAACCCCGTATTTCCGACTTAATGAGAGGAAAAATTGACCTGTTTTCCCTTGAATCACTCATAGATATGGTTGCAAGCATTGGCCTGAAAGTAGAAATAAGCGTCGAAGAAGATGCAGCTTAATAGAACCCTCCATTACCTTACTTCTGCAACTACCACAGGTGGGAAGTAATCCAGTATCCCCTATTATCATGTCTTTGCGAAACGGCGCAGCCGATGAAGCAATCCAGTACAGTCGTATCAACGAAAGAAATCAGTCACTTTATGTGCTTCTGTTAGCAGTATTGCTGGATCGCCACAATCCTACGGATTTCGCGATGACAGCAAAAAATCGGGTCGTTGCAAGGCGGTGAAACCGGCGAAGCAATCCAGTACAACCATTGCAACGGAGAAAGCTGGTTACCTTTTACACTCTGCCAGCGCTATTACCAGGTTGCCACACCAGCCTGCGGTTTCCACGCAAGGACAGCACCAGCATAGGATAACGGTGTGCGCTGACAAGCGAATTGCTCCTGCCAAGAATATGCGCATATCAGACGCGCACAAAAAAACCCTGCTGAAGCAGGGGTTTTTTATTTAATGAAATTGAAGATTATTAATTATCATTGGCAGGATCAGGAGTATTACCTGCATCTGCTTGGCAAGATTTAGGTAGATATTTTTCATCTATATCCGTAGAAGAACAAGACCATACACCGTTGTTAGTGCGATCCAAAGCAATTGTTTTACCATTAACTTGCGCCGGCGCATTGGTAAGTTTACAAGTGATCCCATCTGTAGCTACGCTAATATCTGAGCAATTACCAGTACTGGAAGCAAGACCAATATCTGAAGGAGTATTAATGGTACCTCCATTATTAACAAAATCTTCATATGCGGTCTTTCCAGCTGAAATCTCAGCTAAACCTGCTGTTACTTTCGATTTGGCCTGATAATCTGAATAAGCCGGAATTGCTACTGCCGCCAAAATACCGATGATCGCCACTACGATCATTAATTCAATCAAGGTGAAACCTTTTTGTACTTGTTGCATGGTTAATACTCCATAGGATTAAAAATGAAATAAATTTTTAGCTTGATTAATACTGCTGGGGAGTATAACGGCGGGGGGGGGGGATCGCTTTAGCAAAAACTTGCAATATTTCTGTATTTGAGTGACGAACGTCTATTTATGCGCACTTTATAAGATCGAATAGCTATTTTCTTCGTTGCAGCATCACCAGCAAACCATAAAAATTACTGGCCTCTTTTACTGATACGGCTGTATTGGATTGCTTCTCGCCTATGGCGATCGCAAAGACACCATCGCTTTCGCGAGGAGTAACACGACGCGGCGATCCAGGCACGATAATGACTAATCAGCAAATACTTCTTCAATGGTCTGGGCAGTTAGTATGCGTTTGCTCCAGAGTTCCAACATAGGTGAATCTGCCTGTTTGACACGAGCACTAATTGCTTCACTCACAGCGCCAAAACGCCATTCCAGCAGGCGCAATAATAGTCCAGCTTCACCTTTCTGCAATCCTTTCTGCAATCCTTCTTCAATTCCTTGTTGTTTCCAGTTTTTTGTCCAGTCTTTGACACGTTCTGAAAGCATGTTTGTTACCTCCTGTAAATCCTGAATTTCGTCAAATGCCACTGTTGGCATTCTGCCTGGTAAGAATACCCGTTTCAACCAGATAGTGAATGCTCGGCGCAAGTTGCTTTGTTGCGGGGATTGTAACCAGGCAATCAACGCTTGTAACACTTGTTGGACATCTTCCGGAGTGCGGCTGTTCTCTAACCGAAATAATGCAGCGGCCAGGTTGCGTAGTTCTGCCAGTTCATGTTCATGGTAGCTGCCTTCGTCCAGCAGCAAATAGTGCAGGTGCGGACGGTAGCGCTCCAATCCGCCTGGCGCAGGGGTGATCAAGTCTGCAATGTCGGCTGGGGCTTGCCAGCGTGGATCGCCGTTATACAGCACGATGGGTAGCACAGGTGGCAATGGTTCATTGGTTTTAACTGCCTTGCTTCTGATCAGATCCTGATATAACAGGCCAACGTAAGTCATAATGCGCACAGCCATGAACCAATCTACGGAAGATTGAAATTCAATCAGCAGGTAGACATACAGCCAGGCGCTGTTCTGATGGTTGCCCTGAACGTTCTTCCAACGTATGCGCCAGATGATATCGTCGTGGCGATCTCGCAGGTCGTCACTGACATAACTGCCGCTGGCTTTTTCTAATGTGGAAAAGTCCAATTCTTTGATCCAGTCTTCCTTGACAAACCCACGCAGCAAGTCTGCCACCATTGTCGGGATGGGTGAAGAGCAATTTATAGCTGTGATCGTGATCCATGCATGAAGTGTAGCGGAATAGAAGAAATAAGGGGATGCTTTAACGGATAAACTGGATTGCTTCACCGGCTACGCCATTTTGCCGCTTTCGTGAGGAGCAACGCGACGTGGCGATCCAGTAATCATGACGATAAAGGTACTGGAATGCTGAGTCACTCTTGGGTTACATTATTTTGCAACGATGTCTTCTTCTATTTTCAGATAACGCTTACGTAACAGACGAGCTATTATGTTTGTTATGACTGCACCATATAAAGTTTTTCAAATGAACATCTAATTACTTTTAACTTCGTAGCTACGCACCCAAACCAATGAAACGTATCCTGATGATTATTTTTATGTTGTTTATCGCCGGAGGAGCTGTCTTTGCATGGATACAGCATCTGGATCAGGATGAAAACCTGCTTTATCTCTATGGCAATGTGGATATTCGGGAGGTGCAGCTGGCTTTCCGGCAACCGGGGCGGGTCGAACAGGTTTTGTTTGATGAAGGCGACTTTGTTGCTGCCGGCACACGCGTAGCCACTCTGGATGCGCAGCCGTATCAGGAAGCACTGGCCGCTGCCCAGGGCGCGGTACAGGTAGCGCGCGCCGAATTGGATAAAATGCAGCGGGGCCTGCGTCCACAGGAAATCACTCAGGCACGGGAAGCGCTCAAACAGGCGCAAGCCCTTGCCTACCAAACTGAACGCGATTACACCCGAGCACGTAAGCTGCTGCCTTCCAAAGCCAGCAGCCAGCAGGATGTGGATACGACCCGCTCCGCACGCGATCAGGCAGCTGCTGGCTTAAAAGCTGCCCAAGCAGCTTTATCCCAGGCAGAAGAAGGGTTTCGCAAGGAAGACATTGCTGCTGCTGAAGCGCAACTGGCAGCAGCTATGGCCGCGCAAGATCAGGCAACAACAGCTTTGGCAGATACTGAACTGTTTGCCCCCAGCGATGGCACCATCATCGCGCGCATCCGCGAACCTGGCAGCATGGTGACCAGCCAAGATGCCATCTACAATTTGAGTCTTGATCATCCGGTGTACGTGCGTGCCTATATTAACGAAACCGCATTGGGCCGTATCGCACCCGGCACACCGGTTCAGGTGCGCAGCGATTCCTCGAAAAAAACTTATCATGGCCAGATCGGCTTTATCTCTCCGCGCGCTGAATTCACTCCCAAAACTGTAGAAACCATCGAATTACGTACCGATCTGGTTTATCGCCTGCGGATAGTGGTAAACGATGCTGATCCGGCATTGCGTCAGGGCATGCCGGTAACGGTGGAAGTCGATATGCTGCCAACCAACTCACCTGCTAACAATTCTTGATATGAATATCGCAGCGGAATCTCCTACTGCTGCCTTATCTGACAATACGGCTGTCGTTATCAGCCAACTCAACAAATCTTTCGATAATGTGCTCGCGCTGCGTGATCTAAGCGCCAAAATTTTCTACGGCCGCCTGACTGGATTAGTCGGGCCGGATGGTGCAGGCAAAACAACGCTGCTGCGTATTCTGACGGGGCTGCTCAAACCAGACAGCGGTTATGTAACATTAGCCGGTTTTGATACTGTCAATGACAACGATGCTATTCATGTCGTCAGCGGCTACATGCCTCAACGCTTTGGTTTGTATGAAGATCTGACGGTGATGGAAAACATGCGGTTGCAGGCGCAATTGCGTGGCATGGACGCCAATCAGCACGCCGAACTGTTTGCCCAGCTGCTCGATTTCACCCGCTTGGCACCATTCACCAAACGCCTGGCTGGCAATCTTTCCGGCGGAATGAAACAAAAACTGGGGTTAGCTTGTGCACTGATGGCACGTCCCAAAGTATTGCTGCTGGACGAACCGGGCGTGGGTGTTGATCCAGTCAGCCGGCAGGATTTATGGCGCATGGTGCAGGAACTGACCGGCGAAGGTATGGCAGTGGTCTGGTCGACAGCCTATCTGGATGAGGCAGAACGCTGCGACAGCGTGTTGTTGCTGAATCAAGGGCAGCTCGCCTTTGATGGCCCACCGGATGAATTGACCCGTCACCTCACCAATCGCAGTTTTCGCCTGGAAGCAGTGGGCTCGCAGCGTCGTGCCATCCTTGCCGAAGCACTGGATCTGGAAAGCGTCAGCGATGGCGTCATTCAGGGTGCCAGTGTGCGTCTGGTGTTGCGTGCTGATGCAAACGCTGGACAAATTCAAGCGTTGGCAGATCGCATCGGAGCACAATTGCTGTCTGTTCCACCTCGCTTTGAAGATGCTTTTATCGATCTGCTGGGTGGCGGTCCTGGTGGCACTTCCGCACTGGCTGAGCATTTGCCGCCAGTGGAACTCGCAACCGACATCGCTGTTTCCTGTCATGACCTGACCAAACGTTTTGGCAGCTTCACCGCTACCGATGCGGTCAGCTTTGAAGTACGTAAAGGCGAGATTTTCGGTTTGCTTGGCCCCAATGGTGCCGGTAAATCGACCACATTCAAAATGCTGTGCGGCTTGCTCAAACCCACCAGTGGTGAAGCGCATGTCGTCGGGTTGGATTTGCGGCGCGCGAACGGCATTGCCAAAGCGCAGCTGGGTTACATGGCGCAAAAATTTTCACTCTACGGCCTGCTCTCGGTGCAACAGAATCTGGAATTTTCTGCTGGTGTCTATGGACTGGATAACGCTACCCGACGCGAACGCATTGCTGAAATGATCCAGATTTTTGATCTGCGCAACTGGTTATCGGCAGCGCCTGGTTCATTGCCATTAGGCCACAAACAACGGCTGGCATTAGCTTGTGCACTGATGCACCGCCCGCCGGTGTTATTTCTGGATGAACCGACTTCAGGGGTAGATCCGATCACGCGCCGTGAATTCTGGACGCATATCAACGGGCTGGCGCGCAAAGGGGTCACCATCATGGTGACCACACATTTCATGGATGAGGCTGAATATTGCGATCGCGTGGCGATATTGTATCGATCGCGCTGGTTCTGCCGCTGATTTTGCTGTTTTTGTTTGCCTACGCGGTATCGCTGGATATACGCCATGTACGTATCGGGGTGGTATTGGAATCTCCTGGTGCGGTAGCACGTACGCTGGCGGAAGCATTTTCCGGCACACTATATCTGGATGTGACCTATGCACATGACCGGCGCGAAGTTGCTGAAAAGCTGATTAATGGAAAATTGCGCGGCTACGTGGTGATTCCGCAAGATTTTGAGCGACATTTTGCCGAAACTGGTTTGCCGCTGGTGCAAATTATTACCAATGGTTCACAACCCAACACCGCTGATTTTGTCGCCAATTATGCGCAAGGCGTCATTCAAACCTGGGCAGCTGATTTCACCGGCACCATCCCTCAAGCGGAAGTACAGCTGGAGCCGCGTTACTGGTTCAATCCCGAACTGGCCAGTCGGCGTGCACTGGTGCCGGGCGCTATCGCCATCATCATGACTATTATCGGCACCCTGCTGACGGCGCTGGTGGTAGCACGCGAATGGGAACGCGGTACTATGGAGGTTATTTTGTCCACACCGGCTTCCATCCTGGAAATTCTGACCGGCAAATTGTTGCCCTACTTTGCGCTGGGTATGCTTTCCACACTAATGGCCGCTGCGCTGGCCGTGTTTCTGTTTGATGTGCCGTTACGAGGCTCGTTATTTGCCTTGTTGCTGCTGTCTGCAGTTTTTATGATTCCGGCACGTTACTTTGTGTCTTCATTGAAAACCATTTTTCTGGCAGGCGATGTCTGGAGCGTTTTTATTCCTGATCTGATCGGTATGGCGGCCATTGGCCTGGTATTTTTTTTGATTGCGCAACGCCATACCCGCAAGAACCTGGAGTAACGAGATGGCCTATCCGCATTTTCGCGTTATTTTCACCCGTCTATATGCCCAGTTCGTCAAGGAGCTACTCTGCATCTTGCGCGACCCGCGCAACCGAGTGGTGGTGTTTGTACCACCGCTGCTGCAATTGCTGATATTCGCCTACGCCGCCACACTGGAAGTGCGCAATGTTGATGTCGCCGTGTATAACCAGGACAGAGGGCGGGAAGCGCAGGAGGTGGTGTGGCATCTGGAAGCAGCTCGTTTCATTGCGCAGGTGCATCATGTCCACAGCAACACCGCGTTACGGGAACAGCTGGCACAAGGCAAAGTGATTGCCGCGCTTGCTATCCCTGCTGATTTTTCGCGTACTGTCGCCATTGAAGGCAGTGGCCACGTGCAGGTGCTGGTTGACGGGCGCCGCAGTAATTCTGGCCAGATCGTTGTCGGTTATCTTTCCAGCATTGCCAAGGATATGCGCCTGACTACCGATCCCGTGCCATTGCCGGAATCCTCCATCGCGGTACGTCACTGGTTCAACCCCAACCTGGTGTATCTCTGGTTCATGGTGCCCGGCCTGACTGGCACGCTCGCTTTTTTCAGCGCACTCATGATCACTGCACTATCTATTGCGCGGGAACGCGAATTAGGTACCTTTGATCAGTTGCTGGTCTCTCCTGCTTCCACACTGGAAATCATTCTGTCCAAATCACTGCCGGCATTGCTCATCAGCACCCTGCTCGCGCTGATGATGATCAGCATGGCCATCTGGTTTTTCCACATTCCGTTTACCGGATCGTTTGGGTTGCTGCTAATCGGCCTCATTTTGTTCATTCTGTCCGCAGTCGGCATCGGCCTGGTAGTTTCTGCCATCAGCATGACGCAACAGCAGGCCATTCTGGGTGGATTCGTCATTGGCGTGCCTACTGTACTGATCTCCGGCTTTGCCACCCCGGTGGAAAATATGCCGCTACTATTGCAATGGCTATCTCAAGCTATCCCACTCACCCACTTTCTGGTCATTATTGAAGGCTGCTTTCTCAAAGCAATGCCACCGCAAGATGTCCTGACAAATATCTGGCCGCTAGCAGTCATCGCCCTCGTCATGCTGCCGCTTGCTATCATCTTCACCCGCAGCAGATTGCAGTAGAAATGTTGATGCTCGAATTTTTAATCCACATCGCATAAAGCGAAAAACAAGTATCTTTGCCTGAAATGCCACAGACAGCACGCTTATTATTGATGCGATGGATTTACTCTATACGTGCAAGTTTGATAGATTTTGCCTGGTTACAAGTGATAGCGGGTGGGTAAATTTGGGTAATTTCGGCAACTACCTCAACAAGTTACAACCTGATTTCGATCCCAGACTTTACGATTACAAGAAATTCTCTGATCTTGTCAAAGCTAAAACGGATCTCTTTGTAATCGAAGAACGGCCAATAGAAGGAACAGCACAAAAAACTTTGTATCTTCGAGCTAAATAATTTTCTGATATAGGTATATTTCTCTTTAGTTACTGGGTTCCATACCATAAAGTAACGTAAGATCGATTAAAATATTCTTAGAGCCTGTTTACGATCTTCTGAGTAATAGTGCCAAGAAAGCCAAATGAATGAGCTGCAAGCTGGTATCAAGTTTACGTTCGCAGTTTTTCCATAATCTTCGGCACTTTTCCAGCCAGGCGAAACTACGTTCCACTATCCAGCGCCTGGGCATAACCTTGAAGGTATGCAGTTTGCTGCGTTTGGCGATCTGCACGGTGACAGGTTTGCCCAGAATTTCTTGCACACTTTCGGCAAATGGTGCTCCAGTATAGCCACCGTCACACAGCAAACCTTGTACTTGCCCTAAACTCGATCTGCAACGCTTCAAGGCCTGCAATGCACCGTTACGGTCAGTCACTTCCGCTGTCGTCACTGCAATGGCGTGCGGCAACCCCAAGGTATCAACAGCGATATGGCGCTTGATGCCCGACACCTTCTTGCCGGCGTCATAGCCTTTCTGGTCAGCCGTGTCTGTATTCTTCACGCTTTGCGCGTCCACAATCAAGAACGTGCTGCAAGCGTTGCGCCCCAGTTTCTCTCGGGCCGCGCCAACCTGATTTTTTTAATGCCTGCTCCAGCACGCTCACGCCGTGCTGGTCAGGCTCATTCCATTTGCGCCAATAGGCATATACACTCTGCCATTTGGGAAACTCTCCGGGCAAAAATCTCCACTGGCAACCAGTACGCAGCAGATACAGCACAGCACAAAATACTTCATACAAATCTATTGTCGTGGGTTTGGTGCTGCGCCTCACGCTACGCAATAGCGGCTCTATCTCGGCAAACTTCTCTTTGCTAATATCACTGGCATATTTTGTTCTCTTCATCCACGTATCGTAAGGAATAATGATGAGATCGTAAACGGGCTCTAAGAAGAATCAGCTAGAAAGCAAAATTTATAAGCGTTCTAGCTGATTTTTAACGTAGGGCATATCTCACCGTAACCAGTGTTGATAGTTTTGTAGAGGTACAGAAATTTCTTAACATCCTCCTTCAATTTTAGCGCACCAATACTCGGTAACCTTCTTCTCTATCCCGCTGCCCATACCAGAGGCACGTCCTTCTTTAAGTGCTATTTCTGGCGCAACTCCGTTATTGAGTTGATAAGCTGTCCACATAGCTCCAGCGCGACTACCTGTTGCACAATGAATCAGAAACGGAGGAGAGTTTTGTTCCAGAGTTTGCTTGAATGCTTCTAATTGTGTTTCTTTTACACCATCGTTAGCAACTGGGATATTGATATAGGTCATGCCAGCAGATTTGACCATTTTCTTTTCAGCATCTGTTCCTTCTGCTGCTGTACGCAAATCAATTACAGTGCTGAAACCATGTTTGACCAATTCCCGGACACCATCGGCGGAGAGGGCGCCGGAAGTTGCTATTGTTGGGGTAGTGCGATGATAGTTCATCAGATCATTAATTTGTGTCGCATACGGCACTTGATCTTTTGCTATTGCCCAGTTGGTTGATAATAAGGCGAGAAGGACGATGATTGTTCTCACAAAGAGCATTTCTACCTCCAGTTGTAATTATAATCGTGCAAAAATCGTAGCATGAATATTGCAGTGGATAAAAGAGTAAGCGTAAATTATATAAAAATAATCATTTCTAGGTAGATTTATACCTGAATTCGAAGAAAATAGCGTAAAAATAGCTCGCTTATCGATAGACAGCTTGATATTAGGTGTTAAATCTCATTTTTGGTATCAAAAGGATAATAAATTGGTATTTGCTGCTTCAGATTACACTCATATGTCACATGCCTTGCAGCTGGCAAAAAATGGATTATTTACTACTAGTCCTAATCCACGTGTTGGGTGTGTGATTGTTAATAATGACGAAATGGTTGGGGTCGGTTGGCATGAGCAAGCAGGTGAAGCACATGCAGAAATTAATGCACTACGGGATGCTGGAAACTTGGCAAAAGGAGCAACTGTTTATGTAACGTTAGAGCCTTGTAGTCATTATGGTCGCACGCCACCTTGCTCCGAAGCATTAATTCATGCAGGTGTACGAAAAGTAGTGATTGCAATGGAAGATCCCAATCCATGTATCAATGGGCGAGGAAAGCAAAAATTACAAGCTGCTGGCATTGAAGTGCAAACAGGTTTGTTAGCTGAAGAAGCTGGACAATTGAATATTGGTTTTATGACTCGTATGCGGTATGGTCGTCCATGGATACGCTCCAAACTAGCATCCAGTTTGGATGGTAAGGTGGCGTTAAAAAATGGCAAAAGCCAGTGGATAACCGCTGAACCAGCTCGACAAGATGGTCATCGATGGCGTGCTCGTTCTTGCGCAATCCTCACAGGAATTGGTTCTGTCAGACATGATAATCCTCAGTTGACAGTGCGACACGTTGAAACCACTCGGCAGCCCGTTCGTATTGTAGTCGATTCAAATCTTGAAATTTCCCTACAGGCAAAATTGGTGCAGCCTATAGCAACCACCTGGATTTTTACAGCGCGTGATAATAGGAATAAAATTAGTCAACTGGAAAAAATGGGCGTGCACGTTTTTGTGCTGCCTGATACATCAGGCAAGGTTGATCTCAAGACTATGATGGCAAAACTGGCAGAGCTAGATATCAATGAGCTGTTAGTCGAAGCGGGCTCAGTATTAAATGGTGCATTACTCGCCACAGGTTTGATTAATGAAATTATTTTCTATTTTGCTCCTAATTTGTTAGGCCATACTGCCCAATCGATGTTGGCATTGCCGGAAATGACTGATTTATCTGATAAATATAAATTGCGAATCACGGATGTTCGAAAAATTGGCAAAGATATACGTGTCGTAGCAAGATTATAAATGTAGTTAGTATCGGTGAGTTTCCAGAAAATATTCGAATTTGAACTGTCAGCTGCTACACTGTATTAGTAAATTGCAGTGATCATTGAAAGTGCAGTATAAAACTTAACAATTCTTTTCCATCTTAATTATTTCAGCATGTGCTTCGCAAACCTTGTTCGCCACGATACTCGCCTGTACCTGATTAAAAACTTGATTAAGCTGCCACTCGACAAATCCCTCAAATCATATGGTGCCAATTGGTGGTTAGTAATCGTTTTGCTGGCTTTTGTCAATGTCAATCAGCAAGTATGGGCGAACGAGCATGCTACAGATAACCATTCATTTGAATGGTCAAAGGTGCCATCGACATCTATTCCCCCTTTACCGGGTGCATTTAATAGGCCACCTATTCATGCTAGCGCTGGTTATTTTTCGTTACTGGACTGGATCAACGATATCAAACGGGATGCACCACCAACGGATCCTTATCCTCCCAGTGCTCTAACTACAACTCCCGCTTTTGATTTCAACTTCCGCTATCTTGAGCAACCTGACCATGAACGGGATTTCTTTGATCCGCTTAAGCGTATTCACCTGGGAGAAGACTGGCTGTTATCTTTTGGAGGTAATTTCTGGTACCGCTACATGCATGAAACAGATAGTCGCTTGAACCCGGCAAAAACGAATAATCGCTATCATTTGCTACGGACGCGGCTCCATGCCGATCTCTGGTACCAGGATCGTTTTCGATTATTTGCAGAAATGCTAGATGCACGAGCATTAGGGCAGGATCTACCGCCATTGGGCATTGATAAGAATCACACTGACATGCTCAATTTATTTGCTGATATCAAACTGGGACAAAGGATGGGTGGACCAGCATATTTGCGTGTGGGACGTCAGGAGTTACTGTATGGCTCACAACGTTTGATATCCACTTTGGATTGGGCCAACACTCGCCGCACCTTCCAAGGCGTCAAAGCTTTCTGGCACACCCCAACCTTTAACCTAGACACATTCTGGGTGCGTCCTATGACAACCGAACCCAATGAATTTGATAACTGGGATAAAAAGCGCAATCTGGTTGGTTTATGGGGAACGTATAAAGCCATTCCTGGGCAGGTAATTGATTTGTATTATCTGAATTTAATTGATAACAGAGCGATAACCGCAGCCAATCGTGCCCAAGGCGATGTATTACAGGGTGATGCCGTATTACATACCATTGGCGCTCGTTGGGCAGGAGATTACGCACATTTTTTGTACGAGCTGGAAGGAATGTATCAGTTTGGCAGGCGCTCTCATCTTGATATTTCTGCTTTTGCTATTGCTTCCGGTGTCGGCTATCAATTGCCATTACCCATGAATCCCCAGTTTTGGCTGCGCTATGATTTTGCTTCAGGAGATAAAAATCCCAATGATAGTCACAGTGATACCTTTAATCAGTTGTTCCCGTTTGGTCACTACTACTTTGGTTATATGGATCAAATAGGGCGACAAAATATTCATGATTTCAATGCACAATTTTCAATCAAACCGCAACCATGGCTATCGTTCACAGGGCAATATCACCGTTTTTATCTAGCTAACAAGCGTGACTATTTATATAACGCTGCTGGAGTAGGGTTTTTACGTGATAGTAATGGACAATCAGGACGCCATGTTGGTGACGAAATTGATTTTGTCGTGAATTTCCACATTAGTCGTCACCACGATGTTTTACTGGGTTACTCAAAACTTTTTACTGGTACCTTTATCAAAAACCAACGACCGGGTGTTTCACCTGATTTGTTTTATACCCAATATAATTTCCGGTTTTAATATATAAACCAAAGGATTTCTAAAGGTTATTTTTTCAAAAAGGAAAGATATGTTCAAAACACTACCAATTGCCATCTTAATCGCCTCACTCACCTGGTTAGCTCCTTCTGCTGTGCATGCAGAGGAAACCTATCCGGATAATGAAGGTATTGTCTCCTCCGTAATTGATACGGATAGCTATACCTATATGGAACTGGAAAATGGCGATAAGAAATTCTGGATAGCTGCGCCAAGTACTAAAGTTGCAAAGGGAGATCATATCCGCTTTGTAGAAAATATGAGAATGCGCAATTTTACTAGCAAAGCACTGAATCGTACCTTTTATGAGGTTATTTTTGTGACTTCAACACAGGTTAAAGTAAAGCAATAAACAATTTTCGCCAATAACCGAGTAACTTGGAGTGCTCAGTTTTATCTCCATGTTATTGTGAATTAACAAATATCTTCTGGAAAAAAGACGAGATTCGCTTGTCTTTTTTCTTGCTGACCGCTGCTAACTTTAAAATTTCGTATGCAGGTATTTGGTCTGCTTGTATTAGAGAACGGTTTGCTTTGATACTGCTGACATCTCCGTTATAAACTGTATAAAATTCGCCTATTGATTGGTTAGCTAGTTTATTTGAAATATCAACTTTTACTTGGTTTAACATCGGCTTTAGCTTGTTCAGCGCTGTTGTTTCCTTGATTTTTCCGATAAACCAGGTTGAAATTTGATCGCGAGATCGATAATCAAGATCGCCCGGGCTTTGCGTGGCAAGCATCAAACCAATTCCTGCCGAACGCGCACGTCTGAGTAAGTTTTCCAAAGGTTCCTTGGTAGCAGGTTTGGATTGTGCGGGTAAATAAAGATCTGCTTCATCCAGTAAAATAACGCCCTGCAGTTTGTCACTCGGTGAATTTTTTGCAAAACGACCAATATCTAGTAACAACTGTGAGACCCAAAACAATATATTATTATCATTACCTAAATTACTGGTATTGATAATACTTAATCGAGTTTTCTTGCCTGCGTGGTTAAACAAATTCTTTGTATCGAGTAATTCCCCTGAATTTGAAAATAAACTACCATGTCCAAACGCTAAAGTTTGCAAATCTTGCACTAATTTCTTGGTGAGTTTGGGATCTAACTTGCCAATCGCGTTGAGCAGTAGCGGATCATCTCTATCGATAAAATCCAGTAAATCATCAATTGTCAATGTATCGCCTGTATGCAACTGACCAAGAATAGCAATCGCTTTGCCAAGGATGGCGATCCGGGTTTTATTTTGGC
Organism: Nitrosomonas stercoris; assembly: GCA_006742785.1. Taxonomy (NCBI): domain Bacteria; kingdom Pseudomonadati; phylum Pseudomonadota; class Betaproteobacteria; order Nitrosomonadales; family Nitrosomonadaceae; genus Nitrosomonas; species Nitrosomonas stercoris. Next base: position 2,095,861 of record AP019755.1, read on the forward strand.
CAACATCTGTGTAGCCCATCATTTTTCCTAGAGAAAAAGCAGCGTAATTGGCCAGTTGATCACATTCTCCAGAAGATAGATTTTCCAAACCTTTGGGTACAATTGGAATATTTAGAGGATAACCTTGTCCTTCAATTGCTCCTGGGGTGTATACAACAACTTCAATCTGATCGCGTAATTGCTGGCGCATTTGTGCGCGTACTGGATCGGTAATAGGGCTATGCCATGCTTCTTCCTGAGCATAACTGCACAAATCGCCTTTCCTATCCAATAAGATAGCCGGAATACCTTGCAATAGTATTTGCTCAATAATATTTAATGCTAACGTCGTCTTGCCGCTGCCGGAACCCCCTAAAAAAGCAGCATGGCGTACGAATCGAGCTGTGTCTATCACATAAGGTGAGGGGTGAATTCCTCGAGTCAAGCCGATTTCTAGTGAATCCGTTGAAAATGGCTGTGAACTGTTTTGGGATTGAATGGGAATAGCAGTGGATGATTGCGATTCAGTGGTTACTTTGTTTATAGCGGAAGGTTGTATATCCAACTCAACTTCAAAACTGATGATTTGCTGTAGCGAAGGTAAGCTGAGTAAGGGGCGTTCCTTTTGCAACCAATTGTTGAAAGCTGGATGTGTTGCGTGTTGTTCTCGGAATTGTTCCATGGCAATCATAGTGCGCCAATCCGCATCGGGCACCAATATTTTTTTACCACCTGTTGCTACAAATTCTCCTAATTGCTCCGCAATTTTGGTTTTTGGGTTAGCTGGAAATTCAACTGAGCGAATAGCAACCGCAGTACGCTTATCTGCTGCTGTTGCCAACGTCTCAATTTGTCTTGCTAGTGCTCCTCCTCGTGAAGATTTCTGGCATAACCTAATAGTTAAACGTTGAACGATATCGCCTTTAGCGCCCTGGATATCAACATCCAGAAAGGAATCTCGCAATCCGATATGTGATAGCAACACATAACTTAGCTCATCCGCACAGCATTCAATACCGCGTTTGAACACTTGTAGCATCTCATCTTCTTGATCAGGAACAATAAATTGCTGAGTCAGGTGGTCATTCCATAATTGTTCCAGGGATTGGTTGGCTGTGTCATGATCAGATGGAGGTAAGGAAACTACCGTAGCGTCTGATGCTGCACCAGGTAAACGTGGCGGCTGGCCAGTACGAATTGAATATTCACGTTCTTGGCGACACCAGTCAATCACTTGGCGTGTTTTCATTCCAGCCAATATTGTTGGTACCTCAGCCTGAAAAGGAAAAATAGATTCGTCTGTTTCTAACTCAAGATCGTGACTATCGTAAAGATCGCGCAGCCTGGCTTGAATGATAGTGTGTATTTCGTCCGTGCTACGTTCTCCTCGTAGAGTTAAGGTATCTGGATCGCGTTCAATACGATCAATTAATGAATTGGGCAAGCTATCTCGAAGATATCCAGAATATATTTCCCCTAGGCCCGCTATGACAACAATTACATTAGGAATTTCGGCCAACTTGGTCATTTTCTCCATAGTGTGACGAAATTTTGTGCCGGCATTTTCTGCAGGATGAATATCTTCCAATTGATCCAGACAAATAACAAAGGCACTCTTATTAAGTGCCATCATCAGTTGAGCTAGATCCTGCAATAAGCGGTCTGGCGCATCTTCCTGAATACGGGGAGCAATGTTGCCAAGCAGCTCGCAATCATATTCAGACATATGTTCACAACGCAGGTATTTACGTACTCTCGCATGAATAGCAGGTTCATCATGTTGCAGATAAAGTAATGCCCGGATTAAATCAATATCAATAAAACGTAACTTTTCTTCTTTGTTCAAGATAACATCGGAAATTTTGAAAATCAGTTTGTTCAGATCCTTATTGCCTAATGCGCCACTACGCAGTTGATCAATAGCACGCTGTGGCACAATTTGGTGTTGCTCAATAAGCGCATTGGATAAATACGTTAATCCTGTTGTACTACCATGCATTGCATTGTATGGTTTATCCAGTGAGTCAATCGTGTAGTTAAGTGCATAACTGGCGTAATTAGCAACAGAAGAAGTCATTTGCATATAGGAAAAATATCCTAACGATTTCTCATGTGTGTAGTTACGAAAAGCACGTACAAGATGAGTTTTGCCAGCACCGGATTCTCCTAGCAGCAGCATGATGCGCCCTGAATCTGTCTGCTGATTGTGGCCGACACGATTTAATAGTCGTTCGAAGCACTCACGACTTTCCTGATGAATATTTTCAATGTCATATGGATCAGGCTGCCAGATTTGGTTATGGTGCGTAATGGAGTGAAAAATACCTTCCATACTGCGAGAGCAAAAAATCTGTAAAAGTTTTTTATGCAAAGTGTCAGACATATTATGATTCCAAGCGTATAAAGTGGAAAGTTGCATTTAGGTAGGCTGTCTCTGACATTGCAACATCTTCTGGATCCATGGCGTAGGGAAGATCAGCACGACTGAGGCTGATCAATCTTTTATTGTTGGCAAGTGTCAGATAATGTTTAAATTTGTTCAGATCTAGCCCAAATGTTTTATTATCACGTTGCATTTGGCGCCAAACATGAGAAATGAATAATTTGTTACCGCCGAATTTTCCTGTCTGACAATGTTTAGCAGATTGATAAACTTGGTGAGCAAAGTGTTCCAAGTTAAATAATTCGGGGTGCTGTTCAGGTTGCGTTGTGCGAGGTATTTCTGATAATGATTGCGGCTTTGTTGATTGAGTTGCTTTCCTTAAAATAGCTAAACGCAATTCATTCGGAGTGATACGGCGTGCCTCTACCGCTTTTGCAGCCAATTGTTTCAACGCGCTATCCCAGGATAATTTACGATTTGTTCCTAATAGATTGCCTAAAAGCAAGGATGCTAACGCATTGATCGTGAAAGATTTGGCCTGTATAAAGTTGGCTTGCAGTAACTCATGTTGCTGATTAGCTTGGTTTGTAAACTGAGCAAGTTGCTGCCAGAGCAAATTATCTCTCACTTTCGTCAGAGTGGAGTGAACACCAACTGTTAATTGAAAGGCATTGACTAAAATTGCTGCCCGTAAACCATTGGCACTGGCAATGGATGCGTGATCGGTAGTAGGTAAACCTAATAGGTTCGCAATGAGATAACGATTTCTCAGAGTTAACCAATGGGATGTTGGTGGCGATTGCAAACCAAGCTGCTGTAACGCTTGTTTTTGTCCTTTCTTTGTCGGATGGAAGCGCGAGCGATTAACTTTTTCTAGTAATCCATCATTGACTAACTGCTGCAAACACTGTGACCATTCATTATTGGAAAGAGCTTGGTGGAAAATAGGATTTAAGGATTTTTTTATCTCGCTGATAGTTAATCCATCGGTTGGACAAGCCAAAAAACGAATTGAAATTAGTGTCGATAGCGGCAAGTGTTTGATTTTTTTTATCATGAGTTTACTCATTTAATGTTTATTGCGTTGATGTTGTAATGCTTGCTTAACACTGCTGAAAATTTCACTTAATCGCGAAACAACATCTTCTGCCAGAAAGCGCAAAACTAGTATGTTCTGCATTTGTAATACCAGATCTTTACGGCGATCGCGGCGCCAGGCTGTTTGATCTTGAAAGTGATAATAGCCATCTACTTCTAGAGCAATCTGGACAGAATTGGCAAACAGATCAATTTCCATAGATCGATTTCCGAATTTAAACGGCATCTTGACATTCAACTTGAACAAACCACGTGTTTCGGGTGCTAACTCCAACATGCGAAATAAAAATAGTTCTGCTTGACTACGTGCCTAAGCGAGATCACCCTTATTTTTTGTAAGCAATTGCTGTAACGATTTTGCTTCCTGATACAGTGAAGAAGGAGCATCGTATTGGTGAAGAATTTGTGCTGTTTCCGCTGGTAAACCGTGATCTTCATCCAGGAAAAATGGCATTTCAATCACCCCCAGACGCAGCATCGCTTTTACTTTCGATTCAGGAGTTTTGCCGCAATAATTCTCAAAAGAAGCGGGTGTAATTGAAAGCGCAACTGGTATTTCCAGTAAATTTTCTGCTACCTGTGCTAATGCTTGAATATATGTGGCGTACGACGATACATCGGCTGAATCGGGAAGGGTGACCAATATACTTGGTAACATTTTCATTGGAAACAACTCAGCA